>JAVXAN010000008.1:16701-27023 GCA_036660495.1 Bacilli bacterium
ATTTTCTTGAGTAGGTAAACTTGGCATAATAACAATATAATTCATTTTCTCTAACTCTTGTTTTAGCCCTTCAAATATTTTTGGTATTCCATTATACCCATGTATTAATAAAACTTTTTTCATAAGTTCACCTACTTTACAAATATTATAACAAAAAACCAGTAAAAATAAAACCTTTTTTATTCTTTTACTGCTTCTAACATGCAAATTTTCTTTTTTTCTTGAAAAAACCGTTTTTCATATTCAGTCATAATGTTACTTTCGGGCATTTCTTTATGCAAATCAAGAGTTACTTTTTCTAAAACATATCCATACGTACTTAAAGATGAAATTGAAAAAGCAAAAAAATTAATATTATCGGTTTTTTGAATTATAGTCCTTTTATCTTTAAAAGTATTATTATATTGATTTAACATTACGTGACTAGTTAACCTTCTTTTTGAATGCCTCGTTTTTGGCCAAGGGTCAGAAAAATTTAAAAATATTGTATCAATTTCATGATTAAACACCTGATCTATTTTAGATGCATCCATTTTAATAAGTCTTAAATTAGGTATTAACTTATCATTAAGTTTTTGTACTGCTCTTACCATAACACTATCAAACATTTCAATTCCTATAAAATTAACGTCTGGATAAGTAAGTGCGTTTTCAATTATAAAGTCACCTTTACCCATTCCAATTTCTATTTTTATAATATTTTTATTACCAAATGTTTCTTTCCATCTGCCATAGTAATTTGTTGGATTATCTATAACATATTTCGAGTTTTCAATAATGGTAGCAGCGTTTTTAACGTTTTTTAACCTCATATGTATCACCAAATATTATTATACACCAAAATCCTACATAAACATATAATTAATTGAAAGCTTTAAACAAGGAGGACAATATGAAAAGCGATAGAAATCAATTTATGACACAAATGGTTCCTAACAATACAATGATGCCTATGAATGGAATGATGATGCCAAATAACGGAATGATGATGCCTATGAATGGAATGATGATGCCTAATTATATGAATGATAATTGTGCTAACGTAGATAACCGAATAAGTGCTTTAGAAAAAAAGATTAAAGTGTTAGAAAACAGAATATCAAGGTTAGAAACTCCATATCAAAATAATCAAAACGGCCAAAACCAAGGATACCAATCAAATGGAAATCCAATGCCATATCAAACAACACAAAATGGCAACAATAACTATCAAGGGGAAATGTACATGATGTAAAAAAGCCGTTTGCTTATTTATAGCAAAGGCTTTTTTTCTTTTTTAAACTCTAATAATTTATTTAAAATATTTATCATAATTTTATAAGTATCGTTATATTTAATTAAACTCTCTTTTTGTTTTTCTAAATAAGGATCAACCCTTACATAAATAACCACAGCTTTTTTAAGAACATCTTGTGATAGCTTATCTATTTTTTCATAAATCTCATACTCAGTATCATTTTCAATGTTAGAAAAAACACTTGATAAAACATTGTTTGTTGCAATTAAATAATATTGTAATTCTAAGGCTGATAAGTCTTTTTTGTTTGAAGTTATCTTGGCAACATTTCTTATTAATCCGTGTGTGTAAACCATGTTTTTTACTAATTCTATTTTTATTGCATCAAGATTAAGGTGACAAAGTTCACTTAAATCATTATTTATACTACTAATAGCATCAATTAATAATTTTTCTTTTATTTCAGTAGTACATTTTAAATTGTCAATAGAGATTCTTAGGGATTTTTCTTGCTCAGTTACGTATTTTACGCTAAAATCCCCTTTTTCTTGTTCAGTTACGTATTTCATGATAAAGTCCCCTTTTTCTTGCTTTGCTCAAGAGATACTAACAACTCTTTACTATTTAACGCATGTTCTAAAAAGCCCATTTCACTTGATGAAACCATTAAAGTAGGAGCTACATTATCAAGATTTTTTATAATTTTTTCATGCTTTCTTGTTGAAACATAAAGTCCCGCCAAAAAACTTATATCGTTATCATCTAAACTTTTAATAACTTCACTCAACTTATTTATATCAAGTGCTACGTCCGAAAATCTAGACATTAAATCATTATTATTTACCAAAATTTTTTCTAACTGTTTATTTTCATTAGTACCATACATTTCTTGTTCCTGTTCATTATATCCATAAATATTTTTATCCGATATTTTTTTTGCGTGAAAAGCGTTTTTTATTACTTGTAACAATACTTCTTCTTTTGTATAATCCTTAGAAATATTATTTGCAATACCATATCTTTGATCAATTTCCACTCCATTACATAGTTGTTCAATAATATTGGCTTTAAGGCGATCATTAACGTTTATTTGCAAAACATTATCTAAACACTTTCTAATTTCTTTTTGCCTAGATTCATAGCTATCATCAATTTGATCTTTATCAAATTGAATTTCTTGAGCAATATTCTTTTTCGAATAATATAACTCTTGTAATCCAGACATAACAACCCAAGCATTATTAAAAGGATTATTTCCTAAAAACTGATTACCCATCTGTCTTTGAATTTCATTATTACAAGCCTTTTTAAAAAAATCGCAAAATTCTGAATTAATACCATCCATATTCATAAAAACGTTAGCAATTTCTTCTTTTGATAAACTAAATTCTTCACTTAAAATAGATATACAATCAAACATTGATTTTTCATCAGCAATCATAAAATTAAAAACCGTTGAAAGTTGGTTTATAACCCCAATTTTCCCAATTTGTACGATGTAGTTTCGAGCATTATTAGTACTAGTAAAAGCCGTTATATTACCAGCAAAATAATGTTTTAAAATCATAAAATATCCTTTTGTTGAAACCTCATATCCCACTTTTTTGCAAGTTGTATCTAATGCTTCCTTTAAATTATTCATAAACATCCCACCTTTTCTTAATTATATCATTTCAAAGAATATTTTGTTTGAAATACGTAAATGTATGTAAACACATGGTAAAACAACTATTTAACCATATTTTTTCTTTTCATTGTTCCAAATAACTTTTTCAAACTACCATTTAAATATGTTAATCCTAAATATATAGCAGTACCAGTTAAACCATAAACTCCAATTGTAATAACAGCGTTAAACCTACTACTAAAATTAAATGGAAGAATATGTTTCATAATAACAATCACTATTATCATTATTACAATTGGATAAATAAACTTAAAAATTGATTTAAATATTTCTTCTATATCAAGCTTTATTATTTTATTAATGCATGCAAAATTAATCATAAACGAAATAAATAGTCCTAGTAAAGTAGCAAAAGTTGATCCATAAAAAGGATATAATCCAAACTTATCAAATAAAACCATAAAAGGTACGTTTAATACATATTTAATCACAATACCAACTATGATACTTAAAAAAACGTTTCTAAACTTATTAAGTGACTGTGCTATTGATACTGAAGTTGTAAAAATACATCTAAATAAAGATATAAAAATAGTAAAACAAAAAACCAAAGGACCCCACATGCTATCACCATAAAACGCATAAAAAACCGGTTTAGCAAGAAGACTTAATCCCACTGCCATTGGCATGGTAACATATAATAGCATAAGAATTGATTGGGTAATCTTTTTTTTAACATCCTTTTTATTTCCGGATACAAAACTCGCTGTTATATTAGGCACCAAACTGGTTATTAAACCAGTTGAAATTGCTAGAACAATACTGTTTAACTTGTTACCTGTTGTATTTATTATCCCAATAATACTCTCAGCATCAACCGTACTATAACCAAGTGATGTTAACGTTTTTATTATTGTAGTCATATCAATATAATCATATACTGATAAAGCAAGACCAAAGGAAATAAAGGGCACTGAATAAATAATAAGCTTTTTAATTATTTCTTTATTAGTGATTTTCAATTCTTCTTTAGTAGGTTTTTCATCTGTTATTAAATCTTTTTTGTTTTTTCTAATTTTATTAAGAATATAAACAAGTGCTGATAAAGCACCTATAGTTGCACCAAATACTGCTATACCAACAGCATTTGTTACGCCTAAATGAAACACATGAATAAAAGTATAACTACCTATTAGTATTATAACAATCCTAACTACTTGTTCAATTATTTGACTATATGATGAATAACTAATATACTTATGTCCCTGTAAATATCCTTTTGAAACACTTAAATAAGGAACAACTAAAATCGCTGTTGAGATTATTCTAATTACAAAGGTAATACTTTCTTTACTATTTCCTCCAGTGTTATCTCCAATTATTTTATAAGAAATGTAAGGAGCCCCAATAAACAAAATTAAAAACAAAATAATTCCTGTAGCAATTAACAGCATTTTACCAATTTTATAAGCACGTTCCTTAGTATAATAATACTTTAAAGTATTATACTCGCTTATAAGCTTACTCATTGCAGGAGGAATTCCTACCGTTGAAAGTGCTAAAAACAAATTGTAAATTGTATACGCATATCCATAAAGAGCGATGTTTGATTCACCAATTATGCTATAAAAAGGTATAACATATACTATACCTAAAAACTTCGTAATAACAATTGCAATTGTTGCAACAATTGCTCCATTAACAAAACTGCTTTTTTTCATTTACATCATCCTATCTATCAATATAAATAACCATTGCTGTAAAACAATATAATTGTTCCTCCCCAACTACTGAGATTGCAACTTGATATTTTATGTCGATTACTTCTTTGTCACCATCTAAAAACTCATTAATACTATCCTCTAAATCTTTTTCATGATCACAATCAAAAACTTTAACTTTCATATTATCACCAGTATAATTATAATTTTTTTAAACCAATAATAATGTCTTCTTTTATCATTATAACAAAATAATTACAGATTTCATCAACATTTTAAATTAACTTGTAAATACTTAAAAAAAACAGTCAAAAGACTGTTTAGTTAAAATTATCTAAAAAATCATCTATTGTCATAAATTTATCATCTATTTCTTTTAATGATACTTCTTTATTAACTTTAGTTTTTTCTTTATCCACTGGTTTTTCATCAGAATTTTTAATATCATCCTTACTAAGCTCTAACGATAAATAAACATCCTTTACAACACCCTTACAAATGGTACTTCCAGTACTATATCGATCCATAATAGGAATTTCTGTTAACTTAATAATTATTGTTTTTGAATCAGTCTTTATTGTCATTAGTTCTTTAGAATTTAAAACGTATGATTTTATAATACTTTGAGGATTACTCTTAACTTCTCTTATTAATAATAAACCTCTTTTTGCCCTACTTGTTTTTTCAAACTCAGTAAGTTTTATACGTTTTGCCAAACCCTTGTTAGTAATTATAATAACATAATTATCATAGCCATTAAAAGTATTACCACTTACCACTTCATCATTTTTTAAGTTAATAGCTTTTACCCCAGCTGTTTTTAATCCAATTGTAGGTATTTCACTTCTATCATACCAAAGACCATAACCATTTTTAGTAGTAATAAATATTTCATTATTCATATCCATTGCTACATTTACTACTTCATCATCATCTTTAAGTTTCATATACATAATTGATTTGGAATACCTTTGAATTTTAAAATCTAAAAGGTTAGATTTCTTTACCATTCCGTTTTTAGTAAACATAATTATTTCTCTTTTATCATTAAAATCACTAATAGGGATTGCTTTAATAACTTTTTCTTCCGGTTCTAAAAACACCATATTACTTACGTGTTTACCTAATTCCTTCCATTTTAAATCTGGAAGTTCATAAACTGGTAAATATAAATAATTTCCCTTATTAGTAAACACTAAAAGTGTATCTAGCGTATTTTGTTCAAACAAGCCAATTACGTAATCTTCCTCTTTTAACATAGTTGCTTCTTCACTTGATGCAACGTAAGATTTCTTAGAAACCCTCTTTACGTATCCTTCACCAGTTATTACAACAACAACATCTTCTTTTGGAATCATCATAGTTTGATCTATTTTTATTTCAGTAATTTCACCACTGATAGTTGTAACTCTAGGCAGAGCAAATTCTTTTTTTACTTCTCTAAGCTCTTCTTTCATTACCTTATTAAGCTCATTATCATTAGACAATAGTTTTTCGTATTCATAAATATTAGCATGCAACTTATCAAGTTCTTGCTGCAAAGATTCGATATCAGTATTTGTTAATCTATATAATTGTAACGTAACAATTGCATCAGCTTGTTTTTGGGTAAACTGAAATTCTTTAACTAAATTAACAATTGCATCAGCCTTGTTTTTAGAACCTCTAATTACTCTAATTACTTCATCTAATATTGAAATGGCTTTAATTAATCCTTCTAATATATGACTACTATCTTTTGCATGACGAAGGTCAAAATTAATTCTGTTTTTTACCACTTCACGTTTGTGAGATATATATGCATCTAAAATATCAAGCAAGCCTAATAATTTTGGTCTTCGATTAACAATTGCTATCATGTTAAAGTTATAAGATGTTTGCATATCAGTATTCTTTAAAAGATAATTAACAATTAAATCACTATTAGAATCCTTCTTTAAATCAATTGCAATACGATATCCTTCTTTATCACTCTCATCCCTAGCATCTAATATACCATCTATTTTCTTTTCAATTCTTATGTCATTTATTTTTTTTATTAAATTAGCTCTATTAACATCATAGGGTAGATCAGTTAAAACAATTTGTTCTTTACCTTTAGCTTTTTCAACAAAATAATTTGACTTTATAACGATTCTTCCCTTACCAGTTTTATAAGCTTCCTTAATTCCTTCTTTTCCTTCAATAACTCCACCAATTGGAAAATCAGGTCCTGGAATAATTTCCATAATTGTATCTAATGAGCAGTTAGGTGAATCAATTCTTTTGATTGTTGCATCAATTACTTCACCTAAGTTATGTGGCGGGATATTTGTTGCGTAACCAGCTGATATTCCCATCGCTCCACCAACTAAAAGGTTAGGGAACCTAGCTGGTAAAACAGTTGGTTCGAAAAGAGTGTCAGAATAGTTAAGTGCCATGTTAACTGTTTCTTTATCAATATCCTTTAATAATTCGTTACTAAATTTTGAAAGTCTAGATTCTGTATAACGATATGCTGCGGGTCCATCACCATCAATTGAACCATTATTTCCCTGAAAATCAATGTATGGTATTCTAGCTTTCCAAGGCTGACTCATTCTAACTAAAGCATCATATATTGATGAATCTCCGTGAGGATGATATTTTCCCATAATATCACCAACTGCATTAGCACACTTAACCTTTTTCTTATCATACGTGTTATGAGCACGATACATTGAATATAAAATCCTTCTTTGAACTGGCTTAAGACCATCTCTAACATCAGGTATTGCACGATCTTGAATAATATATTTTGAATACCTTCCAAATCTTTCTCCCATAATGTCTTCTAAAGAATATTCTTCAATCTTTTCTATAATAGCCGTTTTTTTCACTTAATTCACCTCCTACTTTTCTATTTTAAAATCATCTTCCAAAGAAAATATAACGTTCTCATCAATCCATTCTTTTCTAGGCTCAACATTATCTCCCATAAGAACGGATACTCTTTTTTCTGCTAAAGCAGCATCAGTTATTGTTACTTTTATCAGACTTCTTGTTTCTGGATTCATCGTAGTATCCCATAATTGATGAGCATCCATTTCGCCAAGTCCTTTAAACCTATTTACATCATAATTACTTTTACCTTTTGTTAAAGCTTCTAACTCTTCATTAGTCCACACGTAAGTAATACTCTTATTCATCGTTACTTTGTAAAATGGTGGTAGGGCTATAAAAAGCCTACCATTTTCAATCAAAGGTCTCATATACCTATAAAAGAAAGTTAATAATAACACCTGTATATGAGCCCCATCATCATCAGCATCGGTCATTATAATAACCTTATTATAATTACAATCATTAATATCAAAATCACTACCAACCCCTGCTCCTATCGTATAAATCATGGTATTTATTTCAGCGTTTTTAAAGATATCTTCAATTCTTGCTTTTTCCGTATTAATTACTTTACCACGAAGTGGTAATATTGCCTGGAAGGTACGATCCCTACCACCTTTAGCAGAACCACCAGCTGAGTCTCCTTCTACTAAATATAACTCGTTTTTACTAGGATCCTTTTTTTGGGCAGGAGTAAGCTTATCACTTAAGTTTTTTTCTTTTTTAGTTCCTTTACCTTTACGAGCTTCTTCTCTAGCTTTTCTTGCAGCTTCCCTAGCCATTTTCCCTTTTAATGCTTTACTTATTATATCAACTGCAATTGCTTTATTTTCTTCTAAAAAAAACTGAAGTTTTTCAGAAACTACTGCTTCCACCGCCATTCTAGCCGCTGGAGAACCTAACTTTGATTTTGTTTGTCCCTCAAATTGTAATAAATTCTCCGGTACTTTTAAAGATAAAATAACCGTAAGTCCTTCCCTCACGTCTGGACCCTCAAATTTATTATCCTTGCTTTTTAAATATCCATTGTTTTTTGCATAGTCATTAAAAACTTTTGTTAAAGCCGTTTTAAGACCAATTTCATGAGTCCCTCCATCAGAAGTTTTAACATTATTTACAAACGAAACAACGTTTTCTGAATAATTATCAGTATATTGAAAAGCAAAGTCAACTTCAATTTTATCTTTTATGCCTTGAAAGCTTACAACCTTATGAATAGCACTTTTATCTTCATTTAAATATTCAACAAACGCTTCAAGACCATTATCATAGTGAAAAACACTTTCCTTTTCATCTTCTTCATCAATTACTTCAACAGTTAATCCCTTAAGTAAAAAAGCTGATTCCTGCATTCTTTCACAAATCGTTGTATAAGAAAAACAAGCCGTAGAAAAAATTTTATCATCAGGCATAAACCTAACGGTAGTTCCCGTTTTATTGGTAGTACCAATTTGTTTTAACAACGCATCTAGTTTTCCACCATCTTTAAATTTAATTTCATATTTACCGCCATCACGACAAATAGTAACAACCATCCACTTACTAAGAGCATTAACTACCGAAGCTCCAACACCGTGAAGTCCACCAGATACTTTGTATCCACCTTCCTGAAACTTACCACCAGCATGTAATATTGTATAAATAACTTCTGGAGTAGACTTACCACTTGAATGTTTACCAACCGGAACACCACGTCCATCATCTGATACTGAAACCGATCCATCTTTATGAATTATTATTTTTAAATTATTACCATATCCATTAATAATTTCATCAATTCCATTATCAACTATTTCCCATATTAAATGATGTAGCCCACGTTTATCAGTAGATCCTATGTACATACCTGGCCTTTTTCTAACAGCTTCTAATCCTTCTAAAATTTTAATTGATGATTCATCATACTTTGCCATTTTATGCACTCCTTTATACGTTATAAATGATTATATCACAAAAAACAAAAAAAACGCAAAGTGATTTTACGCTTTTTAACATCATTTGCTCATTTAATCAAAATATTCTGCACTCTTTTTTTATCCTTATATTTAAAAATAAAAATAAAAAAGCATTGAATTATTTTACGTTATTCATTGCTTTCATCATTTGATTAACTTGTTTTTGACTAGGAGTTCTTCCCATTTGTTGCATCATGATTTTAATCATTTTTTCGTTTATAGGTGGATTATCCTTTAAATATTTCTTCATGTATTTTTTGGCTAAAAGAAATCCAATAACGGCACCTATTACAAGTCCAATTACTCCCCATAATATTTCTTCCCACATATTTTATCTCCCTTTCATATCTATTTTACTAAATTAACAATAATTATACAAGGGTTTTTAATAAAGCTTTATCAAGCCAAAAATAATCTTTATTATTAAAATCACAAACAAAAACATTTGATTCTTTAGCTAAGCATTTAAAAAACGCGGTTATATTTTTGTTCGTTTTAATTTTTATATAAGTATTATAAACCGTAAGCTTAGTTGACTCAACATCATCATTTAAAATATGCTTATTTAAACTTTTTTTATAGTTTTTATTATATGCATACATTCTATATATAGAACTATTTATATTAATTTTATTATAAGCAACTGCCATTTGCTCAAAAAGTCTATATGAAATAATAAAATCATTCTTACTTGATAAAGATATTTGCTCTAACATTTTATATAAATAATATGTTTTATTATAATACAAATTTGAAAATGAATCATTAATTTTAAATAAATAATATACTCTCATAAACACACCTCAATTAGATAATAATCTTATCTAAAATAAAAACGTGTCGAATATTGAATTCTTTTCATTATTTTTGTATATTGTTTATTTTTTGCTAAAAAATGTAATACTGGTAGCTCCGGTTAC
>JAVXAN010000009.1:0-26221 GCA_036660495.1 Bacilli bacterium
AGAAAATTTGAAATTAAAACCTTAGTAAAATTTTTTGGATAATTTTATTTAAATTTATTCACTTTAATAAAAGAATTAATATGATACTTTGGATTTATGCTAAGAAAGCTTTAGAATGGTTACAAGAAAAAAATAAAAATTAGTAACGTTGAACTTGAAATATTAATTAAAAGCGCGGTTAATTGTTTAAAGTAAAAAAGAACTTAACAGGGTTCTTTTTTTACTTTTGTTTAAATTTATTTATTTTACTCATAATATTAATAGATGCATAATAAGATAATTATGTAAATATTAAAATAGAAAGGTGCAACATGAGTGAAAAAAAGCAAAGTTGTTTTCTAGAAATTACACGTGATATGGTTGATGAAAACGAAAATTATCTTAAAGATATTTTTAATAGTGAAAAAAAATTAATAAAAGCTTATAGTGAGGTAATATCAAGAACAAGTAGTAATATGCTATGTTCTGATTATTTTAATATGTTTAATGATGCTTTTAATTTTCAAAAAGAATTTTATAACTATATAATTCAAAAAGAATGGTATTCTTTAGAAACATTAAAGAAATTACGACTATCTTTTAAATAGTAACTATCTAATTATATTTAGATGAAAAAGCGGTTTTAGGTATTGATTTTTTATTTATATTTTGATATTATTAGTATGCGTTGTTTAAATGCATATTTTTTGGGGCTTTAGCTCAGCTGGCTAGAGCGCCTCGCTTGCACCGAGGAGGTCAGGGGTTCGAATCCCCTAAGCTCCACCAAAATATAATATAATCACAACCACTAATGGTTGTGATTTATTTTTTATAAACATGTTAATTTTTGCTTTTTATAATATAAGTTTTTAAGTAAATTCATTAGATATACTATCTATTTTATTAAAAACGTGTTAGACTAGGTGAGCTAAGAAAAAAGGGAGATAAAATGAAGTTTAATGAATTACCAATAAAAGAAGAAATTTTAAAAGCTATAGAAGAAAATGGATATGTTAATCCTACTGAAATTCAGGAAAAAATAATTCCTCTAATTTTTGATGGTATTGATGTTTTAGGACAAAGTCAAACAGGAACAGGGAAGACTTTAGCTTTTGCAGCAGCAATTTTAAGTAAGGTTAAGAATAATAAAAAAGTACAAGCACTTATTTTAGCACCTACTAGGGAACTTGCAATTCAAATAGATCGAGAAATATCAGGTTTAGGAAAATATTTAAAAATAAAAAGTACGTGTGTATACGGTAGTAGCAGCATTCAGTCTCAAATAAGAGAAATAAGAAGTGGTGTTGAAATCGTTGTTGGAACTCCAGGTAGGGTAAAAGACTTAATTAATCGTAAGGTTTTATGCGTAGATAAACTTGACTTTTTTGTGCTTGATGAAGCAGATGAAATGCTAAGTATGGGATTTCAGGAAGAATTAGAATATATATTTGAAGGTACTAACAAAGAAAAACACGTGTTATTGTTTTCAGCAACAATGCCTAAACAAATTCTTACAATTGCTCAGAAATACATGAAACCCGATTATAAAATGATATCTGTGATATCTGAAATAAAAACCGCTGATAATATTTTACAAAATTATTATATAGTTGATGATAAAAGTAGGCTAGAATCACTATGTCGTATTATTGATTTTTATAATCCAAACAAGGCAATTATATTTTGTAGGACGAAGAGGCTTGCTGATGAGGTTTTAGAAAAGCTTTTATCAAGAAAATATAGTGCTAACGTAATTCATGGAGACATTACTCAAGACCAAAGAATAGCAACGTTAGATAAGTTTAAAACTGGTAAGTTTAATTATTTAATAGCAACAGACGTAGCAGCTAGAGGAATTCATGTTGATGATGTTGAACTTGTTATTAATTATAACGTTCCAGAAAGTAATGAAGCTTATGTTCATAGAATTGGTAGGACTGGAAGAGTAAATAAGTCTGGAGTAGCAATAACATTTATTAAACCAAGAGAACTTTATGTGATTAATTCAATAGAAAATCATATTCATACAAAAATTAACAAAGAACAAATACCTACGGCGGACCAAATTTTACCAAGTAAAGTAGAAGCGTTACTTAAGAAAATTGATAATGTTAAAAATAAAACAAGTATTAATTTTAATGAATATTTAGAAAAACTAACAGCTGATGAAGTGAAAAACATTGCTAGTTCTTTATTAGAAAAAGAGCTTAAAAAAAGTTTGGGATCTGATTTTAACGTGAATTTGAATGTAAAAGCTACTAAGGAAAAAAGAAATAGAAATTCAGATGATTGTGTTAGAGTTTTTATGACTATTGGTAAAATGGATAATGTTGAAAAAAGAGAATTTTTAAGTTTTATAGAAAAAACAGCTGAAGTTCCCGAAGGAACTTGCAGTAATGTTGAAATAATGACAAAGTTTACTTTTATGAACATAAAAAAAGATAAGTTTGATATAATCTTTAAAAAATGTAATAATATTAAGTATAACAGCAGAATTATAAGAATAGAAAAAGCTAAGAAATAAGCTTTTTCTATATCAATAATTGTTAAAAATATAAAAAGTCCTTAAAATATATTGATTTTTTGTTTTTAATATAGTAGAATGAAATAGTCAGTTTTACCAGTCAAATAAAATGGGCTTGTAGCTCAGCTGGTTAGAGCGCACGCCTGATAAGCGTGAGGTCGATGGTTCAAGTCCATTCAGGCCCACCATTTTATTTTAACTGGCTCGTTGGTGAAGTGGTTTAACACACCGCCCTTTCACGGCGGCATTCATGGGTTCAAATCCCATACGAGTCACCAATATATGAATTAGCTATCCTTTTTGGATGGTTTTTTTGTTTGTTATATTAATAATTATTCCAATTATTATCATGTAGCTTAATAACGAAGAACCACCATAGCTTATAAAGGGAAGTGTTATTCCAGTTATTGGAAGAAGACCAATGTTCATAGCGACGTTTTGTACTTGTTGATACATAAGCATTGCCACAAATCCACTTATAATATATTTGTTTTCTTTATTTTTTTCTTTTATGGCAATGTTTATTAAAACTAAATCCAAATAAATTATTATACCAATTAATAATAATGATCCAGCTAATCCAAAGTTGCTGGAGAATACCGAAAAAATAAAGTCGGTATGAGGTTCTGGAAAATATATGGGTGTGTTTCCATAACCAAAACCAAATAACCCAGCTGCTTTGATTGCTGCACTAGCATTAATTAATTGCATCCCGTTTTGAGTTGACCAGTCTAACAACCGGTCAATTCTATAAAAGAACTTATTTCCAAAGATATTAATAAACAAATCTTCATTTTGAAAAAAGGTAAGGGAAAGCATACCAATTATTATTATTCCTATTAAAGAGATGAGTCCTATAACACTTTTTTTAATTCCATATACAAACAGCATAATAAAGGCTATTACAAAGTAAATTAATACCATTCCAGTATCTGGCTCCAAAAAAGTTAAAACGCTTGGAATGAGCACTATAACCATGCTTATTAACAATAGTATTAAACTATATATGATGTTTTTTTTTGGATATTTATTATCAAACCATTTAAAGGTTTTAGCAAGAGCTAAAATAATAGCAATTTTCATGAACTCACTAGGTTGAAAAGATCCAAGTTTTGGTATAATAAACCAACATTTTGATCCGTTTATTTCTTGGCCAAAGATAAGTAATAAAGCCAGTAAAACGTTTCCAATTACGTAAATTATGTAAGCGTTATTTATTAAAACGTTATTTTTCATTTTAGCCATTGAAATAATTATTAAAATTCCAATGATGTACCATATAACTTGCTTATAAACAATATCGTTATATGTTGTTGATAACATTTTTTGGGCACTACTAATACTTATAATGCTAATAACAAAAAAAGCCACCATAGGAAACAATAAATTATAGTTAAATTTGTGCTTTTTCATAAAATCACCATCCTTATTTGTAAATTTATATTATATCTTTCATAATATTTTATAGGAGATGATTTTATGAAAGAGAAGTTCCCAGAAATCTTTAAAAATAAAATAGGGAATTTAAAGTCTAAAGTTCAAAGCGAATACTATTATCATGCTGATAGTTTAGAAAACAATAATAAGTTAAAACAAGCAGGGATAAAAGGAGTAGATAAACTTACTATTTTAAAGAAGGTAAACAGTATTTTTTCAAGACCAGATTATGTTTATCAAGCTGATGTTATTATTATGTTCAAAAATGGTGAAAAACATAAAAAAAAGATTGTCGGAAAAGTTGGAAACAATCTTATTACGTACGATAAGGAACAAATTAATATAGATGATATTTTAGACATAAAATAAAAGGCCACTAGGTGGCCCTTTTTTATACTCCCTCTACGAAAGTGTCACCTAAGCATTTTATTGCACATAAGCAGTCAGTATTCATAGTGAAAAATGAGTTTGTTGCAGTATAAGTACATGTATCAGTATTATATAATAGTACTCTAAAAGTTGCACAGCAATTATCTAGTTTTTCTACTCTAAAGATATTTGATAAATTTGTTTCTCCTGGAGTATTTGAAATAGGCATTGCCCATGCGACATTATCGCAAGTATATATAGTTACTGGTCTAGTGTTAAAATCAGAAGATGCATTTGGCCCAAAATGAGGACGGCCACATGTTTCTAAACATGAATCATTGGGACAAATTTCACTTTGTAAAATAACTATGATTTTTAGTATTTCAGCAACACAATTACATTTTGAAGTAGGTTTATCACACATAATATTCACCCTTTCTATCGTTTTCATTATTAGCTTATTCAATCCGTTATAAATAGTGTATACAAAAAGCCTTATCTTGCTTTTTTTTTTTAGTTGATATATAATGGTTTCAAGGTGATTATATGTTAAAATATGTTGTTATTATTATAGTGCTTATTCTAATTGCACTTGTTATTATTAAAGCTAGTAAGGATGACTTTAAATATGAAGCTAATAAGTTAGTAGAATATTTAGGCGGGATAAAAAACATTACTAATATGGAAGTAAGTGTTTCAAGGTTTAAAGTTACTTTAAAAGATCCTTCTAAGGTAAATAAGGAAGGAATTCAAAAACTTGGTGCTAGAGGAATTGTTGAAATAGATAATACTATAAAAATTATTTTTCAAGAAGAAGCTAAAAAGTTAAAAAAATATATAGATGAGTTGAACAGATAAAAATACAAAATTTATCTGTTTTTTACATATTTCGACAAATTTCTACAACAATTATGATTATAATTGTTTCTAGAAAGAGGTAAAATATGTTTGCAACAGTGTTTACAAGTATTAATTATTTATTATTTCCTATTATGATTTATTTCTTGTATTTAGTATATAGTAAGGTTGTTGATACCAGTGAAAAAAAAGTTTTTTTTGATTTAGCTTTACTCTCTAGTTATTATTCATGCTTAAGGTTTGTAGATAATACAACGGTCACGTTTTTTTTACTTAACTTACCACTTGTAGTAGCTTTATATAAGAAAAGAAAACTTTCTGGTTTTTTATTATCTCTTGGTATGGTTCTTTTTTCAGCGAAGGTATACAGTTTAGATTTATATTTATTTTTAATTCAGTATTTAATAATTTACGTTCTTTGTATACTGGTTAAGAAAAATATTGTTAATGTTTTTATTATCGTAAAGGTTTTGTTTGGATTAATTATAATATTTTTCCTTCCTACTAAAGAAATGAATATAGATAATTTATTAATAATTATTTTTTGTTGGCTTATTATGTATTTAATCCTAAAAATCATTATAACTGTTTTTTGCAAGGTTGAAAACGTTGTGAAGATGCACCAGTCGATAAATCAAATAACAAAGGAAAAAACCCTATATGAATCACTTTTTAAAATTACCCATGAAATAAAAAACCCTTTAGCTGTTTGTAAAGGATATTTAGACATGATTGACGTTAACAATTATCCAGCTAAAGCAAATAAGTTTATTGGAATTATAAACCAGGAAGTTGATCGAACATTAGTACTGTTAAAAGATTTTTCTGATATTTCAAAGATTAAGATAGTTAAGGATAAAATGGATATATCAATGTTAGTAGAGGATGTTTGTGATGAATCTAAAATGCTTTTTAATAATAAAGTAAAGTTAACATGTAACGTTTTTTCAAAAGAATGTTTCGTTAATGGTGATTATAACCGTTTGAAGCAAGTTTTAATAAACCTTTTAAAAAACGCTAAAGAAGCAGTTGAAGAAGTTGGCGTTGTTAATTTTAAAACGGTTAAAAACAATAATTATTATGTTATAACGATTTCAGATAATGGAGTAGGAATGGACACGGAAACATTCAAGCAGTTTGGAGAACCATTTTTTACAACAAAGAAATTAGGAACCGGATTAGGTGTTTGTTTTTCAAAAGAAATATTAGATAAACATAACGCTATTATAGAATATGAATCAAAAAAAGGTGTTGGTACGGTTGTAACAATAAAAATTCCAATTATAAAAGGATTTATCTCATTTAATGAGTAAATCCTTATTTTTTTACTATTCGATATAAGTTCATGGTTGGATGGTTAAATAACCTGGCTTTTATTAAGCTAGTACCAATCCCTGATGATACAAACAAGTCACTGTTATTAACTTTTTGATAAGGCTTATTATATTTACTTTTAATTATAAAATCCTTTAGTTTAAATATGTTTATTTGGCCATTATGAGTATGACCAGCTAGAATTATATCAAAGTTATAATTTTTAAACTCTTGAACATTATTAGGATTGTGCATTGCTAATATTTTGAATTCGGGTTTAATTTTATTTTCATTGAAGTATTTCTTTGCACTTAAATTACCAATTAACAATATTGGTTTATTATCATTATTATAGATTAATTGTTCTTTAGTATCAATGTTAATAAAATTTGAATCATTCATAATTAAGTTACATAGGACTTTATCTTCTTCACCGTTAACATAATACTTTCCAAGACTTGCATTAATATCTTTTAAAGAATCTTTAACGTTTTCTTGTTCATCTTTTTTGAATTTATAATTTTTGTCAATTAAATCTCCCGTAAAAATAACAATATCAGCTTTAGCATCATTTATATTTTTTACAATAACTTTCAAGCTTTTCATATTAATGGTGGATCCATAGTGTAAATCTGAAAAATGCAGAATTTTTAATCCGGTATCTGATAAGGTGATTTTTGATGATTCTATTTTATATTCTTTAATAAAAATGCCTTTAGTACCAATAGTAAAGGCAAATGTTATTATAATTATTATTAATAATAACAACTTAACATACCATTTTAGCTTTCTTGTTTTCTTGATTTTATTTTCAATATTCTTCATTTTATCCTCCGTATATTTGACTTAAGACTAAGACTGTATTATGAATCATATGAATTATTATCGGTAAAGTTATATTATTTGTTTTAGTGAGTAAGTAAGCAAAAGCGCATCCCATTGATCCATATGGAATAATGTATAAAAACTCTAGTGGGTTGCTGTAGCTTGAAATAACGTGTAATAGTCCAAAACCTAATCCACTAACCAAAATAAATAGCCACTTACATTTAATTAACCCACTTAGTGATTTTCTAAAAACCATTTCTTCAATAATTGGTGCTACGATAGAACAAGCAAATAACATGTAAAAAGGGGCAAGCGTTATTTGCTTTCTAACTAATTCTTCATTTGTAGATAAGTTCTGTTTTATTAATATGCTTATTAATAAAGAGGATATTGTCATTATTAGGCATCCTATTACCCAGCACTTTACTGATAATAAAGCTCTAATTGAAAAATTGTTCTTTAAATCTTTTAATCCAAATTTTATATCTTTAATAAAAAGCATAACTAAAATAATTATGTATATTAAATCGTTTGTAATTAATGTTAGCATTCTAAGGTTTCGACTTAAAAGTGCTATTTTTATTCCTAAGTTGTTTGCAATTAAAAGTAAAAAATTAGATTGATATAAAAAGTATATTAAAATTACCATTAAGAATTTAGCGTTTTTTTTGAACCAGGTGATGATTTTTTTACCAAATACATCTTTCATAAAATCATCTAACATTTGTTATCACCTCTATTTTTAATATTATAACATGATTTTATTAAATAGAATAATGAAAATTTAAAAACAAACAGTTTAAATATTGATAGTAGTAGATAGTTATAATAAATTAATATCCAAATTATTAATTATATTATAATAGTTATTAAAATGCTTGTAATGTAATGTTTTTGTGTTATAATAGTATTAACAACAAAGAGTGGGGCTTTAAAGTCCTACTCTTTATACTTAATAAGGGAGATAATAGGTATGCATGAAAAAGTAATAAAATTAATTGAAGCACCTTTAGGTGAGGTTAACATTAAAGTTGATAAAGTTGAATATGTTAAAGAAGGAAACGTATATTATTTAAGGATAATTATTGATAAGGAACCGTTTGTTGATGTTGAATCTTGCGTAGTAGCAACTAAAATAATTAATCCGTTAATAGATACCATTGATAATATATTTGATGAATCATATATCCTAGATGTATGTTCAAAAGAAAAAGGAGAAAACTAAAATGAATGCTAAAGAATTTATAAAAGCTTTAAACGCTATATGTGAAGAAAAGAGTATTAATAAAGAAGTAATAATTGAAGGAATGAAGGCGGCTTTAGAAAAAGCTTATACTAAGAATTATGGTTTATCAAATGTAAGGGTTGATATAAATGAGAAAACTGGTGCTATTAAGGTCTTCTCATTTAGAACGGTAGTTAAGAAATATGATGAAGAAGAGGAAGATTTTGAAGATGTTCAAATCTTGTTAAAAAATGCTAAAAAAGTTGTCCCTGAAATAGAAGTTGGGGAAACGATTGAAGAAGAAATAACTCCAAATGATTTTGGTAGGGTTGCTGCTTCTGCAGCTAAACAGATTTTAGTTCAAAAAGTAAGGGAAGCTGAAAGAGAAAGTATTATGTCTGAATTTGAGGATAAGGAAGGGGAACTATTAATTGGTAACCTTTCTAGAGAAGATGCAGAAAACTATTACGTTGATTTAGGTAGAATGCATGGTATCCTTCCTAAAAGTGAAATTGTTGAAAACGAGAAACTAGTTATGGGTTCTACCATTAAAGTTTACGTCTCTAAAATAGATAATACTGGTAAAAGTCCGTTAATTCTTTTGTCAAGAACTCACTACGGGTTTGTTAAGCGATTATTAGAAAAAGAAATACCAGAATTAAATGATGGAACAATAGTGTTATATAGTGTTGCAAGGGACGCTGGAAATAGGAGTAAAATTGCCGTTTATTCAGAAAATGCAAGTGTTGATGCCGTAGGGGCATGTATTGGAGAAAAAGGTTCTCGTATTAATCGTATAACAACGGAACTAAATGGTGAAAAAATAGATGTTGTTAAGTATGATAAAGATCCAGTTTCATTTATTAAAAACGCTTTAAGTCCAGCTAGAGACGTAAAAGTGTATATAGTAAATGAAAAACAAAATGAGGCTATTGCAGTTGCTGAGGGTGAAAATTTATCCCTTGCAATTGGTAAAAGGGGTCAAAACGTTCGCTTAGCAGCACGTTTAACCCATTATAGAATAGATGTTAAAAGTGAAATGCAGGTAAAAGATGAAAATATTGATTTGTCAAAAGCAATAGGTACAACGGGGAAGGTGGATTAGTTGAAACAAAAAATTATTCCAATGAGAACTTGTGTTGTTACTAGAAAAAAATGTCCAAAAGTTGATTTGATAAGGGTTGTAAAAGATAATTTAGGCAACGTATTTATCGATGAAAGTGGGAAAGCAAATGGTCGGGGAGCTTACCTAGAAAGAAGTTTACAAACAATAAAAAAAGCACAAATTAATAAATCTTTAGAAAAGCATTTAGGGTGTTTAATTCCTGATTCAGTATACGAGAAGCTTGAAAAAATAGTCGGATAAAATAAAAACGAAAGAGGTGATATCTTATGATGAGTATTTTAGAATACGCAAAAGATATGAACAAGTCAGTTGATGAAGTTCTACAAGTCTGTAAAAAGCTTGGAATAAAGGCTGAAAGCGAAGATAGTATGATTATGGATGATGATATCGTTGAACTTGATAGTGCTTTAGAGACCATTGTTTCTGATGAAGAAAACACTAATGACGAACTTATCGAGAAAATAAACGAGGATGACTATTATGATGAAATTATTGATGATATAATTAATAAAAATGATGTTGCATTTTCTAAACCAGAAGATGTTTTGATAAAGAAAAAGAAAAAATCAAAAGAAAAAAATATCAAAGAAGCTAAAAAAGAAATGTATAAGAGCAAAGAAAAACTAGTGTCAAATGAGAATAATTCATCTGATGAAGTTGTTCTATATAAAGATGCAATGACTATTAAAGAATTAGCTAATAGTCTTAATAAGCCAGTTTCAGAGTTGATAAAAAAGCTTATGGTGCTAGGCATTATGGTAAATATGAATACGCCAATAAGTTTTGATGATGCTGAAGTAATTGCCCTAGAATATAAGAAAACTTTAAAAAAAGAAGAAACGGCTGATATTTCAAACTTTGAAATGTATGAAGTAGAGGAAGTTTTAAGTGATTTATCGGTAAGGCCTCCAGTTGTTACAATAATGGGACATGTAGATCATGGTAAAACATCTTTATTAGATGCAATAAGGGAAAGTAGTGTTGTTGATACTGAACATGGTGGAATAACTCAGCATATTGGAGCCTATCAAGTAGAATATAAGGGTAAGAAAATAACCTTTATCGATACCCCAGGACATGCTGCTTTTACTGAAATGAGGGCACGAGGCGCTAGCGTTACTGACATTGTAATAATAATTGTTGCTGCAGATGATGGGGTAATGCCTCAAACTAAAGAAGCAATTGATCATGCTAAGGCAGCTGGTGTTCCAATTGTAGTAGCTGTAAATAAAATAGATAAGCCAAATGCTGATCCAGAGAAGGTGATGAGACAAATGGCGGAAAACGGATTATCTCCTGATTCGTGGGGTGGAGATACTTTGTTTATTAATATTTCAGCTCGAACTAAAGAGGGAATTGATGGTTTACTTGAAAGCTTATTAGCTATAGCAGATATGCAAGAGTTAAAGGCAAATTCAAAGCGTTATGCAATGGGAACTATAATAGAGTCTAAGTTAGATAAAAACGTTGGCCCTATATCAACTTTATTAGTTCAAAATGGTACTTTAAGATTAGGCGATCCAATTGTTGCTGGTGAATATTTTGGTAAGGTAAGAACCTTGAAAAACGATTTAGGTAACGAGATAGTTGAAGCCCTTCCTTCAATGCCAGTAGAAGTAACAGGGTTAAACGGAGTTCCAACAGCAGGCGATAAGTTTATGTCATTTGAATCAGAAAAGCAAGCTCATCAAGTTGCTGAGCAAAGAAGCCAAGTTGCTAAATTAAAAGGCAAAGCTTTAACAAGCACTGTATCACTTGATGATTTATTTGATAAGATATCAGAAGGTTTAAAAGAAATAAACATTGTTTTAAAAACTGATGTTAAGGGAAGTGAAGAAGCCGTAAAAAACACTTTATCTAAAATAGAAGTTGAAGGAGCTAAAATAAACATTATTAGAAGTGGTGTTGGAACTATAACTGAAAGCGACATTGTTTTAGCAAACGCATCAAATGCAATAATAATCGGCTTTAACGTAAGGCCTAATGCGAAAACTCTAGAAACTGCTAAAGAATATGGTGTTGATGTAAGATTGCATAACATTATTTATAAAGTTATAGAAGAAATGGAATTGGCTATGAAGGGAATGCTTGATCCTGAATATGAAGAAAAAGTTTCAGGCCAAGCGGAAATTAGAAAAATATATAAATTTTCAAAAACAGGAAATATTGCTGGATGTTACGTACTAGAAGGTGTTATAAAATCAAATTCAAAAGCTAGAATAATTCGTGATGGAATTGTTGTATATGATGGTAAAATAAATAGTATTCAAAGAGAAAAAGATCAAGCAAAAGAAGCTAAAGCTGGGTTTGAGTGCGGTATTACCATTGAAAATTATCAAGATATAAAAGAAAATGATATTATTGAAGGATATGAATTAATAGAAATAAAGAGGTAGCAATATGAGTATTAAGACACAAAGAATTGGAAGCGTTTTAGCTAAAGAAATAAGTGATATTATTTCAAATGAGATAAATGACCAAGACATTAAGTTTGTTACAATAACGTCCGTTAAAATAGATACTGATCTTAGTTTAGCTCAGATATATTGTACGGTACTTGATGAAAATAAAAAAGATAAATGCTTACATGATTTAAATGCAGCAAAAGGCTTTATAAAAAGTGAGTTATTTAAAAGACGACTTGAAATTAGAAAAATTCCAGATTTAAGATTTATATACGATGAATCAATTGAGTATGCTACAAAAATAGAAAAAATAATTAAAAACATTAATGAATAAGGGCGTTATGTCTTTATTTTTTTATTTTTTAAAAAAGTAGTCGCAAAAAAGTAAAAAAAAGGTTATAATTAACTTATACTGATAGTAGGAGGATATTTATATGATTAACTTAGTAAAAAAAGAAAATTTAAACTTAAGTATACTAGAAACAGATTTTCTTGTTTTTAAAGATATAGTAAATACTTTTTCAAGTGAAGCATTAAAAAAAGAATGCTTAATTGATTTAGATAATATGGTAGTACCAGAATATTTTAGGAATAAGATTACTTTGGTTTTACAAATTAATGAAGTGTTAATTGGGTATTTATCTTTTAGTTTTAATAATAGTGGTAACATTGTTCAAACAATAATAAATAAGCTTTTTATTACTGAAAATTTTCAGAATAAAAACATGGATGTTTTACTTTTAGAGGGAGCTATATATATTGCCGGAGAAATTGGTTCAAGAAACGTTTTAGTCACATGTGATGAGCATGATAAAAAAGCTTTTTCATTATATAGAAACTTAGGCTTTTATGAAATAGGAATGAATGAAGATGGTAGTATAATGAGTGTAAGTGTTGCAACTATTGTAAACAACTGCAAGTTAAACGAAAAATTTAGAAATATTGATAAGGATGCAATTGATTATAAAACTCTAAAGTTAACAAAAAAAATATCAAGTGGAAGGTCAGGGAATATTTATATTACTGAAGATGGGCAAATTCTTAAAATGTTTACTTCAACGTCTTTTACATATATAAAGGATAGGGAAGAAACTTTAAAAGTAATAAAAAACATTAAAGTAGAAGAAGTAGTAAAGCCTAAAAACCTAGTGTATTATGATGGCGTTTTTGTTGGTTATATTATGGATTATTTGCCAAAAGGAGATTCACTTAATTTAATTCAAAATGATGATTATAGTTTTGAAGAAAAGATTGAAAAGATTAAAAGCATTGAAGCTGTGATGAAAAAGCTTCATAAATTAAATGTTTATGTGTGTGATTTGAACCCTAATAACATTTTTATTGGTAAGGATGGCGTTGTAAAATTTATTGATTGTGACTCATTTGTAATAAAAGATAACGTTATTAATACGGAAGTTTCTTCAAAGTACCGTGATCCAGTTTATCGAATAGTTTCTAAAGAAACTGATATGTATGCTTTTGCTATAACAGCATTACAACTATTTACTGGAATAAAGATAAATGATAATGCTACTAAAACAGAAGTAGAAAAAATATATGATAAGAACAAAGCAAAATTACCAATTAGTTTTAAAAATTATTATGATAATATATTAAAGTCTAATAATCGGTTTTATCTTTCAGATTCTTATGAAAAATATTTAGAAGACTTATATAATCCGGATAAGTTAGAAGAAGAAACAGCAAATCGAAGTGGTAAAATAAGCATGATTATTCTATCAATTGTGTCCGTTTTAATAGCCCTTGGAATAACATTGTACTTTACTTTAGGCAGGTAATAATTCTTTACCTGTTTTAAAAATTATTAGTAAAAAATTTAACTTTTAGGTGATTTATAAATAAAATTTGACAAAATTAGACACTTATGATATTATATCAACCATTCAAACAAAGGGGGATTTTGTCATGGAAAGAATAACATTAAATAATTTGTTAAGAAAGCTAGAAGTTGAAATTGAGTCTGAGAATCAATGCTATAATTTAGAAATAGAGGATGCTTATAAGCATATAGATGATAAAACAAATAGATTAATTGAATCAAAAAGAAAGACTTTAGATAGTTTGATTGAAACACAATCTAAAATTTTAAAAGAAAACCGCATATTAGAAGTTGGTTCTATTTCAAATGCAATTAAAAAAGCGGCAGAAGAAATAAATGATTTTCAAGAAAGTCTTTATGATGATACTATTGAGCTTCAGTTAATAGAACAAGAAAAGTTAAAATCCATTCGTACTTCGAAAATCAAGAAATTGATAACAGTTTCTTTAAAAGAAACAATTGAAAGCATCACATTATTTGATCATAATTTGCAATTAGAAGCAAATGAAGTAGTAAAAAAGTTAAATAATGTAGTTGGTAATTTTGAGTTTAAAAAGTCTGATAATTTAGATTTTAAAGAAATAGAGTTTTTAAATAGACAGTTAGAAGGTTATAAGAATACTTTGGATTCTGATGCCATTCTTTTAGAAAATTTAAATAATGTTTTATCTTTTAAATCATTAGATATAATTACTAAAACAGATACTGATGTTATTCAAAAATATTTAGATATCATTAATGAAAACGTAATTGATGGATTAGTGGTAAATAACGTAGATGATAATACTATAGTAGAAGAAGATAATACTATAGTAGAAGATGATGTAGCTATAGAAAATGATGTTTCAAAAGTAGAAACTAATAGTGAAATAATATCAGAAGAAAAACCGTTAATGAAAAGTAAAATAAATAAATATTCTAAGAAAAAAATATTAAATGTAAGAATTGCTTCAAAAGTAGAAAACCTTAATAATGAAGAAGTTAAGGATAATAACACATACTTAATTGGATATAGTTTAATATTAGAATTTGTTAAAAAAGCTGAAGTGACATTAGACGAAAACGACTTTAATACTGCTATAAAAGTAGTAAAAAACGCTCCTACGTTAAAAAAGGAAGATAAAGAAATGTTAAATAGAAGATTAAATAAATTAGAAAATACTTTTGCTTTTTTAGATAAAGCTGAAGCAACATTAAATAAAGTTGATTACGATTATGCTGAAAAAATGGTTAAAAAGCCAACGATAAAAGAAGAAGATAAAGAAATATTAGTTGATCGTTTATATGAATTAAATAAGGTTATAAAAAACAAAGATCAGAAAGCTAATCTTGAAAAAGAAAACGCTTGTGTTTTAGCTTCTTTAACTAACCTTGTTGAGGATGCTGAAAATGTTTTAAATAAGGAAAAACTTGAAACTGCATATGAAGCAATAAATAATTATGGATTAAACAGAGAAGATATTGATCCTTTATTAGAAAGACTTAATATAGTTGAAGAAAACATAAATAATAATCCAAATAAATATGCAGAATCAGCTGAAATCGTTGAAACTTATGAAGTTTCTAAGCCGGATTCTTTATTAGTAAAATTAAGTGTTGTTATTGGAGATGGTATTCAAAAACTTTTTGGTATTGAAAAATATTTGAAATCTGATCAAAGGTTAAATAGAATAAGTAAAAAGGTAACTAACGATGAAAATGGATTCAAATATCAGGAAAAATTAAGAAAAGAAGATAGACCAAATAGTTTGAAATTATACTTAGATACTCAAAAATTAAATAAAGTTAGGTATAAACTTGATAAGGAAACTAATTTATCTAAACTTTCTGATTTAAAAAGCTTAGAAAGACGTGAATTAATAAAGGTAACAGATGAAACTAGATTTTTAATTAGAAACGCTTTTGAAAATAAAAACATAGTTAATGATGCTAATAGAATGAAAGCATGGTTAATGAACGTACTTGAACTTGTTGCAACTTCAAGTAATTATGAAGATGATTCTTATTTAGCATATAACTGTATTGTTCTTGGCTATGAAGCCCATAAAATTGATATGGCAACACGCCTTGCAATGGAAAATCAAATTAAAGAAATTGTTAAGTATCGTGATTCTAATGAAGCTTCATTTTATAATATTGATGAAAATGAAATAGATGCTGCTAGTGCAGTGTATGGAAAATCAAGTGAAGCTAAATTTATTTATAAGCAAAGAAAGTAGAAAATACTTTCTTTTTTATGTTAATATAAATGAAGGTGATATATGTGGATGGAATAATAGTTATTAATAAACCAAAAAATTGGACAAGTAGGGACGTAGTAAACAAATTATGTAAAAAGCTTAATACAAAAAAGATAGGACATACAGGGACTCTTGACCCAATTGCAACAGGAGTACTTGTGTTATGTGTTGGAAGAGCTACTAAACTAGTAGAATTATTAACGTGTGATGATAAGTCATATAACGTGGTAGTTAAAATTGGAATAGAAACTGATACTTTGGATATAACTGGAAACATAATAAACACGTCTAATGACATAGCTGATGGTAATAGATTGTTAAAAGTATTAAACACTTTTAAGGGTACTTATGAGCAAGAAGTACCAAGCTACAGTGCAGTCAAAGTAAATGGTAAAAAAATGTATGAATATGCAAGAATGGGTAAAAACATTTCACTTCCTAAAAGAATGGTAACAGTAAAAAGCATTGATCTTTTAAGCTGTAATGGTAGTGAGTATGAATTTAAAACTCTAGTATCAAAAGGTACTTACATTAGAAGCCTTATAAGAGACATTAACACTAAACTTGGTATAATAGGTACAATGAGTGATTTACAAAGAACTAGACAGGGTATTTTTAATCTTAATGATTCATATACTTTAGAAGATGTGTTGAATGATAATTATAAAATGATTTCTATTGAAGAGGTGTTAAAAGATTATTTTATGATTACTTTAGATAACGAATTATATGAAAAAGTAAAAGATGGAGCATTGTTAGAAAACAAGTATAATGAACCTTTAATAGTGATGAAATATAAGGAAAAAATTGTAGCAATTTATAAGCCTTATGAAAAAAATCAATCTTTAATAAAACCATATAGGATGTTCATTGAATTATAAAAAAGTTAAAAACAGAATTTCTCTTTATAAAAAGGTTTAAACCATAATAAATAACTTGCAATATCTATTAAAATATAGTATATTATTAGTGTTACCAATTCTTAGTAACCGGATACTCCAACCATTACTCGGAATTAGGCGAATAATAAAATAGGAGGAAGAAAAAATGTCATTGAGAAAAGAAGTAAAACAACCAATTATTGATAGTTATGCTACAAAGCCTGGAGATACAGGTTCACCAGAAGTTCAAATTGCAGTATTAACTGAGGAAATAAAAGTTTTAACAGAACACTTAAAGATAAACATTCATGATTTTCACTCAAAAAGAGGTTTATTAATGAAGGTTGGTAAGAGACGTAACATGTTAGCGTATCTTAAGAAAACTGATGTTAATAGGTATCGTGAATTAATTAAAAAATTAGGATTAAGAAAGTAGGCACTCTTTTTTGGGTGTCTTTTCATTTGTAGAAGGAGAAATAATTATGACAAAAAAAGTATTTGAAATGAATTTTAGAGGAAGAAAGTTAATAGTAGAAACAGGGGAACTTGCCAAACAAGCACACGGAGCAGTTTTAATTAAGTATGAGGATACGATAGTATTATCAACAGCAGTTGCTAGTAAAACGGCAAACGTTTTATCGGACTTTTTTCCACTTATGGTTTTATATCAGGAAAAGTTATATTCAGTAGGTAAAATACCAGGTGGATTTATTAAAAGAGAAGGAAGACCTAGTGAAAATGCTACGTTAACGGCAAGAATGATTGACAGGCCAATGCGCCCGTTGTTTCCTGAAAACTTTAGAAATGAAGTTCAAATTGTTAATACCGTGTTATCAGTAGATCAAGATAACAGTCCTGAAATGGCTGCTTTATTTGGATCTTCGCTTGCTACTTCAATTAGTAAAATTCCGTTTGATGGACCAGTTGCTGCCGTAAAAGTTGGTAGGGTAAATGGGAAATTCATTATTAACCCAACGGTAAAAGAGTTAGAGGAAAGTGATATTGATTTAACTGTTGCAGGTACATATGAGGCTATAAACATGGTGGAATCAGGAGCTAGAGAAGCATCTGAAGATGATATGTTAGACGCTTTAATGTTTGGACATGAAGCAATAAAAGAATTGGTATTGTTTCAAAAAGAAATAATTAAAAAATGTGGTAATGAAAAGATGGAATATGAAGTTCTTGAAATTACTGATGATTTTAAAGAAGAAATTCAAAAACTAGCAACTAGCAAACTAGATAAGGCTTTTAGAATAAAAGATAAATTAAAAAAATATGCTGAAATAGATAAGGTAAAAGAAGAAATAGTAACTAAGTATAAAGAAGAAAATAAGCAGTTAACTACTGAGTTGTTAAATGAATTATTAACTAAAGTAAAACTTGTTCTTGAATCAATTGAATATGAAATATTTAGAAAAATAGTTGTTATTGAAAAAACAAGAGCAGATGGAAGAAAGATGACTGAAATAAGACCTCTTTCTACGGGAATTGATTTATTACCTAGAACACATGGTTCAGCATTATTTACAAGGGGAGAAACTCAAAGTTTATCAGTAGTAACGTTAGGGGCTTTAAATGAACATCAAATAATTGATGGATTATCTTCAGAAGACCAAAAAAGGTTTATGCTTCATTATAACTTTCCACAATTCTCGGTTGGTGAAACCGGAAGGTATGGAGCTCCAGGAAGAAGAGAAATCGGTCATGGAGCTTTAGGCGAAAGAGCTTTAGCACAAGTTATGCCATCTGAAGATGTTTTTCCTTATACCGTTCGTGTTGTATCAGAAATTTTAGAAAGTAATGGGTCATCATCACAAGCTTCAATTTGTGCTGGCTGTATGGCTTTAATGGCTGCTGGAGTACCAATAAAAGCCCCAGTTGCAGGAATTGCTATGGGACTTATTACGAGCGATAAAGATTATACTATTTTAACTGATATTCAAGGAATGGAAGATCATTTAGGGGATATGGATTTTAAAGTAGCAGGAACAAGAAATGGAATATGTGCTTTACAAATGGATATAAAAATAAAGGGAATTACTAAACAAATTTTAAAAGAAGCTTTAGCGCAGGCTAAAGTAGCACGTATGCAAATTCTTGATGTAATTGAAAAGCAAATTAAAGAACCAAGAAAAGAAGTAAGTAAGTATGCGCCTAAGAGTGTGACTTTTATGATTGATCCAAGTAAAATAAAGGATGTAATTGGTAAAGGTGGAGAAATGATTACTAAAATTATTTTAGAATCATCTGGTGTTGCTACAGTTAATGATATTAACGCAGTTAAGGTTGATATTGAAGAAGATGGTAAAGTAATTATTTATCATAGTGATAGAAAAGTTATAGATAAAACTATGGAAACAATTAAAAACATTGTAAAAGAAGTGGAAATTGGTAAAATTTATACTGGTAAAGTAATTAAAGTTATTGATGATTTAGGTTGCTTCGTAGAATTATGGGAGGGTTGTGAAGGTTTAGTACATATTTCACAGTTATCAGATAAAAGAGTAGAAAAAACAAGTGATTTAGTTAAAGAAGGAGACGATATTGTAATTAAAGCAGTGGGATACGGAAAAAACGGTAAATTAAATTTATCAAGAAAAGAAGCTCTTTTTAAAGAAAAAGTTTTAGAAGAAACGGTAAACATTGAAAAATAATAAAGTAATAAAAAAATAGAAAGTTTAAACTTTCTATTTTTTTACATCTAATATTACTGGTAATATAATTGGTCTTCTACCAGTTTTATCATGAACAAAAGTTAATAAATCAGCGGTTATTTGACTTTTAACTTCATTATAATTAATTGTTTTTTTATTTAATTCTTTATTAACAGTATTGGTTGCAATTTCTTCTATTTGCTTTAGCAATTCTTCGTTTTCATTTACTAAAATAAATCCTCTAGTAGTAATGTTTATTCTACCTAAAAGTTTATGCTCTTCAGTATTAATATTACAAATTGCTACTAAAATGCCATCATTTGCCATTATCTTACGATCTCTTATTACGATGTTTCCAACGTCTCCGATACGGTTACCATCAACGTAAATATCATCAGCTCCAACGTTCCCATTTTTATGAATTCCGTTTTTATCTAAAGCAAGTACGTCTCCATTTTCTAATAAAAAGGTTTTTTCAAGAGGAATGTCACATTCAATTGCAATATCAGTATGAGCTTTTAACATTCGGTATTCACCATGAATTGGCATAAAGTATTCAGGATTTAATAACCTTATCATTAATTTTAACTCTTCGGCATTAGCGTGTCCTGAGGTGTGTATTTCGTTTTCGGAATTGTTTGTATAAACGTCAACACCTTGTAAGTATAAAGCGTTTATTGTTTTAGCAACACTCGCTGAATTACCAGGAATTGGATTCGAAGAAAATATAACGGTATCAGTAGGCATTAATTTTATTTGCTTGTGAGAACCGTTTGCAATTCTTGATAAAGCTGCAAGTGGTTCTCCTTGCGAACCAGTACATAGTAAGCATATTTCTTCTGGTGGAAGAGTATTAGCAAGCTCTTTACTAACAAATATTTTATTATCGGTTATGTATCCACCTTCAATAGAAATATCAATATTATTTTCCATACTTCTTCCAAATAAAGCTATTTTTCTACCGTTTTTACGGCAGGTTTCAACGATGTGTTTTAAACGATAAATGTTTGAGGCGAAAGTTGCAACAATTATTCTTCCGGTTTTTTTTGAAAATATATCACCTAAAGCCTCATCTACTTTTGATTCACTCATTGAAATTCCAGAACTTAATGAGTTGGTACTCTCACTTAATAATAATTTAACACCACTTTTACCAGTATCTGACATTTTATGAATGTTTGACATTGGTCCAATTGGAGTAAAATCAAATTTAAAATCTCCAGTATGAACAATTTTTCCGTTAGGAGTTGTAACAATAATTCCATGAGAATCAGGAATAGAATGAGTAGTTGCAAAAAAATCAACTGTAAAGTGTTTAAATTTGATTTTACTTTCTTCCGTATAAACTCTTAAGTTGTCATAGCTAACATTTCTATCAATTAGTTTTCTTTTTATTAGACCACATGCTTGATTTGGAGCGTATATCACAGGTATATTTATAGTTTGAAGTAAAAAAGGAATACCTCCAATATGGTCTTCGTGTCCGTGTGTTATAAATAATGCTTTTATTTTACTTTCGTTTTTCTTTAGAAAAGAAAAATCTGGAATAACGTAATCAATTCCCATAAGTTCATCTTTTGGGAACATAACTCCGGAATCAATAATAATAATTTCATCTTCATGCATTATACAATACATGTTTTTACCAATTTCACCTAATCCACCAAGTGCAAATACTTGTGTCTCAGATTGGCTTTGTTCAAATAATTTCATTTAATCTCCTTTCTTTGTTAATTAAATCGTAAAAGAACTAACTTATAGATTATACTATCTTTTTATAAATTTGTCTATTTTTTTTAGGAAATAGTAGATCTTATTTGGATAAATGAACTAGATTAGTTTCTTTTTTTATGATAAAATTATGGTGGTGATATAAATGGGAATATTTAATAAACTAAGAACTGTTTTTATAAGAGAAAATAAGAGTTCTTCCAAATATGATGAAGGACTATCTAAAACTAGAAAAGATTTTATTAATAAGTTATATAATTTGTCAAAAGAGTATGATGAAATTAACGAAAACTATTTTGAAGAATTAGAAAGGGTATTAATAGAAGCTGATATTGGTATTAATACAACTATGAAGTTTATGGATAAACTTCAAAAAAGGGTAATAAGTGAAAAAATAGAAAATCCAAAGTTTTTAAATGAGATAATTGTTGATGAATTATTTATAATATATGTAGATAATGAAATTTTAACAAGTAAAATTAATTATAATGAAAATGGGCCTACCGTTATTTTATTTGTTGGGGTAAATGGTGTTGGTAAAACTACTACCATTGCTAAGCTTGCTTCAAAGTTTAAAAAAGAAGGTAAGAAGGTGCTTTTAGTAGCAGCAGATACTTTTAGAGCTGGTGCTATTGAACAGTTAAAGGTTTGGGCGCAGAAGGTTGGTGTTGATATTTCTTATAATAAAAACACTACTGATCCTGCTAGTGTTGTCTATGAAGGATTAGTAAAAGCAAAAAGTGAAAATTTTGACATGGTTTTAATAGATACGGCGGGAAGACTTCAAAACAAGGTTAATTTAATGAAGGAACTAGAAAAGATCAATAATGTTGGTAATAAGATTATTGAGAGTTCTCCTCATGAAACTTTTCTAGTAATTGATGCAACTACTGGTCAAAACGGAATTAGTCAAGCAAAAAGTTTTAAAGAAATAACTAATATTACTGGAATTGTTTTAACCAAACTAGATGGTACAGCTAAGGGTGGAATTGTTTTAGCTATAAAAGATGAAGTTAATATACCAGTAAGGTACATTGGATTAGGTGAAAAACCTGAAGATTTAGAAACTTTTGATATAGAAAAATACATATACGGTTTATTTAAGGATATGTTATAGGGGTAAATATGGAAGAAAGAAATTACTTGGTTATCTTATATGATTATTATGGCGAATTGTTATCAGATTTAGCAAAAAAATATTTTGAAAGTTATTATTTTGATAATCTTTCTTTAGCAGAAATAGCAGAAAATTATAAAGTTAGTAGAAATGCTATTCATAAGCAAATAAAAAACGCTGAAATTAAGCTTGTTGATTTTGAAAGTAAGCTTAATTTGTATAATAAAAACAAGAAATTAAAAACAATAATTAGTAAAATTAGTGATAAAACTTTAATAAAAGAATTAGAAAGTTTGAATAATTAAACTTTTTGTAGTATAATCATAATAATAAAAAGGGAGTGTGAATATGGCAAATATAAAAAAGGGTAATACCACAAAGAAACATTCAACAGTTAAAAAAAAGAATAATGTTAAAAAGTCATTAGTAAGTAAAAATAAAGCAACAAAAAAGAATAATGGAATAAAGACTTTTCTAAATTTACAACAATCTTTTCATCTTGGAAAAGATGTTGTTGTTGGATCTATAATTGATGCGTTTATTTTAGTTGCAATTATTATTTTATTTGGGGCATTATTTATTCTATTAACAATGTAAAAAACTTAAGACTTTGTTTTAAGCTTTTTTTTTGCTATAATTATTTTAGGTGATGAAAATGTTTGAAAATTTAACACAGAGATTAGAACAAGCTGTTAGTGGTTTAAAAGGTTATGGAAAAATAACAGAAGAAAACGTAAAAGAAGCGGTAAGACAGGTGCGCTTAGCTTTATTAGAAGCTGATGTTAATTATCAGGTTGTTAAAGACTTTACTAATAAGGTAAAGGAAAAAGCTTTGGGTGAGGAAGTTAAAAAAAGCTTAAAACCAGGCGAAGTGTTTTTAAAAATTCTTAAAGATGAGTTGCTTGAATTACTTGGTACTGAGAAATCAGATTCAAATTTAAAAAGCGATTTTTTAAGTATAATGTTAGTTGGACTTCAGGGAAGTGGTAAAACTACAACGATTGGGAAATTAGGTAATTTATTACGTAAAAAGCATGCTAAAAAGCCAATGTTTATTGCAGCAGATGTATATAGACCAGCAGCTATTGACCAGCTTAAGACAATTGGTAAGGAACTTGGAATTGAAGTTTACGAAGAAGGTCAAAAAGATGTTGTTAAAATTGTGCAAAATGGAGTTGATTATGCAAAAGCTAATAATTATGATTGTGTTTTAATAGATACTGCAGGAAGACTTCACGTTGATGAAAAACTAATGAATGAATTGAAAAACATTAAAGAAGTTATAAATCCAACTGAAATTTTATTGGTAATAGATGCAATGATTGGTCAAGATGCTATAAACGTAATAAATGGTTTTAATGAATCATTACCACTTACTGGAACTATCCTTACTAAGATGGATGGAAACACTAAGGGTGGAGTTGCTTTATCAACTAAATATTTAACTAAAGTACCAATAAAATATGTTGGTACAAGTGAAAAACTAGATGGAATAGACTCTTTTGATGCAAATAGGATGGTAAGTAGAATATTAGGTAATGGTGATATACTTGCAATCATTGAAAAAGCTGAAGCGGTTATTGATGAAAAAGAAGCATTAAAAACAGTGAAAAAGTTAGAACAGGGGAAAATAGATTTAGAAGATTTTTTATCTCAATTAAAACAAATGAAAAAACTTGGACCACTAGAAAATGTTTTAAAGCTTCTTCCTGGAGCATCGAAATTAGGACTTAATAATATAAATATAGATCCTAAGCAAATAAGCAGAATAGAAGCAATTATTCAGTCTATGACAAAAAAAGAAAGAATTAAGCCTGAAATTATAAAAGCAAGTAGGAAGATAAGAATAGCAAAAGGAAGCGGTTGTGAGGTTCAGGATGTAAACAGGTTATTAAATCAGTTTGAACAAATGAAAAAGATGCTAAAGATGTATAAAAGTGGTAGTTTTAAAATGCCATTTTAAATTCTCATATTATAAAGTAGGTAAGGTGGATTTTAAATGTTTTTTAAAAATTGTTGTTGTGGCGGATAAATACCAACAGCACCAAGTGGATGTTGTGAATCAGAATGCTGCAATGCAAATCCTATTTATGAACAACAAGTTGAAAAACACGTAACACATGATATATATCATGAAGTAAACCACGAATGTGTGGAAAGTGAAACATTCATAGAACCTATTGATACTAAACGACTTTTGTAGAGTTGTTTTTTTATGAAAATAAATACTTTTTTGAAGAAACACTGTAAACGTGTGAATTGTGGGGAGTAGTTTACAATGTGAAATATCCTATTATCTGAAACATGAGTAAGGCATAGCACTCTCAAAATGCAATCTATTAGTAGCATTTTGGTAAAATATATTATTAGTACATTGAATCTTTATAATAACACCTTATTTCTTACGAAATAGGGTATCCAATTAATATAACATCTATTCTTAAAATAATAACAGTACACAAAATAAAGATAATTGGAACTCTCGGTTATCAAGAAGTTTATTTTGTTTAAAGACATAAATAAAAAATAATGCATTAGATTGAAAGAACTTTACGTTTTTAAAAACACAATAACTAGTTGACATCAATTGCTTGTATATAAAAATAAATTTTGATATAATTTAAGCAATATTAGAGAGGAGTAAAGTATATGAAAAAAGTTTTGATGATTCTTGGTGGAATAGTTTTAGGTCTCGTAGTATTAGTAATTGCAATTTTCACTATAGTGTCATTTACATCAAAAAAATTAGTTTGTGAATCTTCACAAGGTAATATTACTATTATGTACAATGATAAAACCATAACTGGTTATAAAGCTTCTGGTATGAGCTATGATATGGATCAACAAAAAACAGTTGCTGCTGAACTTGGTATCAAAAAATATATTTCAGATTTTTCAGTTTGGTTTAGTACAAATACAACTGGAACTTGTAAAAAATAGTATCTAATAAATAATAAAAATTTAGATGTATTGAAAAATAATTGTTACAATAAATTGGTTATAGAAATAAAAAACAACATAAAAAAATCAAGAAAACATTGAAAATGATTAGAATAACTTGGACAGTTGGACTGTTTTTAATCGCTATAATAACACTAATAATAATTTTAAAAAAATAAATGGTATAGCTAAATAAGCTATAAGGAGTGTGTAAAGATGGTTTTAATTATAGCAGGAGTATTAGTTGGTGGTGGATTTTTAATGCTTTTGGTAAATGAAATTTATAAACAATTTATATATTCTGTAATACATAGATATTTGACTACAACAGGCAAAGTTGTCAAAAATATAAATAGATCATCGGTAGAATATATAAATGAAGAAAAAAACAAGTTGAAGAACGGATTTCCAAAAGTATATAACTTTTATGAAAAGGTTGAGCGTAGTGGAGTATTTAAAGAAGAGCCAGATTATGATGGTGCAACTTATCAAACAATGATTGAGTACAATGTAAGTGGAAAAACTTATTTAATTCCAAGAAAGTTTTCATCCGATAGAAAAGTCAAAAAGGGAAAGATATTTAAAATAAAGTATAATTCAGAAAATCCAAAACAAGCTGTTATAATTGATTTAGGATATATTATGTTTTTAATTATAGTGCTTACAATTATTTTAGTTATTGAATTACTTGTTTATAATAACTAATATACTAGGAAAAATGTCAATAATTTATATTAAAACAATAAATAC
>JAVXAN010000010.1:0-2029 GCA_036660495.1 Bacilli bacterium
TATTCTTTTTATACTCTATTTAATAGTATACTTTTAAAGTATCCGTTTGTCAATTTATAAACAGCTTTTTTCGACAAAAAAAGAGCCAAAGCTCTTTAATACCATAATCTTGAAACATCTACGTTTTGTGATAACGGAAGCGGATATGGTAATTCCATTTTTATAATTAATGGTAATTTAAACGCTGATCCAAAAGCAACACAAGTGCCTGGCTGTAATCCTTTTAACTTTTCAATTATTTCATCGGTTATGTTTGGTACCATTTGTCTTATAAACGATACATCACGTGGGTGTTGCATTTTAAATATTAAAAAGTTAGAACACTGTGATAATGCTGTTTCCGAAAGCTCTGAGGGTCTTTGAGAAATAAGGCCTAAAATTACGCCATACTTTCTTCCCTCTTTGGCAATTCGGTCAAATATGTTATAGCCTAAAATTTTAATATCTGAATCTTGTTGTACGTACCTATGAGCTTCTTCCAAAATAATGTGAACGGGAAAACTTCCTCTATTTTGTAATTTTGAGGCGAAATCAAACAATAATTTTGAATAAATTTTACAAATGATCTTAGCAAGTCTATCATTTAAATAACTGATATTCATATTTATTATTTGTGACCTTTGTCCATTAGAAGTAGTTATTAAATTTCTAATAAAAGTGGTTTTATCAACATAATGATCAACGTTAAAATACTCTGCATACTCACTTTTAATTAGTGAATCTAGTCTAACTTTCATAACGTTAGTTTTATCATATATTTTATCGCTCTTAAAAATTCCTTCTGATATTAAAGCAAATTCAAAAGCTTCTCTTAAGTTTTCCAAAGTAAATGGAATCGTTCCGTCTGGTAATTCTAACCTTAACGAGTCATTAATAAATCTTTTAATAAATTCAGAAACAAGCTGAATTTCGTTTATTTTACCCTCTTTATCAATGATTAAGCATTGCCTTAAACTACGGGTATAACCAGGCTGAATAATTTGTGATTCAAGGTTTAAATCAGTCGTACTAAATGATGTTAAAATTGCAAATACCTGATCGTGTATTTGTGAAGCAGCCCCACCACTATAAAGCACTTCTAAAATTGCTTTTGCAATAATATCGTTTTTATAAATTCTAGTATCCTCTTCATTACCTGCAAAAACCGTTACTAATCTTAATGCCTTTTCAATAATTGGAATTTGAGTTGCATCATCAGCATCAAGTAAAAGGGCAAAATCATCCATATCAAGTAACCAAAGTGGTATTTTAATTATGTCATCAGGTTTACCATTAACGTTTGTTGTATATTTCTTAAAAAAAACTTGATTATTTTGAATTGATAAAGCACTTTCATATTCTCCATATGCATCAAATATAAAAATAAAAGCGTTTTTTGGAGCTTGCGATTGATTGAAAAAAATATTTTGAAAAAGCCTTGCAACACCACATGATTTACCACTACCACTATTTCCAAAAATCGCAAAGTGATTACTAAAGAAAGTGTTAATAGGGACATAGGCTGGAGTATTATTATAAAGTGGCATATTTCCAATTAAAACCTTTTTAACAACACTATTTTGATCATTTACAACAATTAGCTTTGTTTCATCCATAGACGCTGTTAAGCAAACGTTTCCAATTAATGGTTTTGTTATAACCCCAGGTAAAAAATGATCATTAACTATTTCTCCAATTAACTGAACAATAGCAGTTTGTCTGTTTATTGAAGTTACTGTACCAATTATTTTTTGAGTACTTTCATTAGTAAAAATTACGTGCGTGTCAATTAAACTTTTTTCAAAAGCCATATTAGTAGTAAGCCTTATTACAACCTTATCTTCTGAAACATCAGTTACCCTACCTATTTCATCTGGCACGGTTTTTTCGGCTGGCATGTCATCACTAATGCTAGAAACTTCTTGTTCATCTGGCACTTCTGCAGCTTTTGAAAATTCTGTTTCCTTACTGCTTTCTAAAGCCGTTTCTACTACTTGTTCTTTAACATCATCAGGATTCTCTGATTTTTTAACTTCTAGTTGTCCATCAT
>JAVXAN010000010.1:2129-24967 GCA_036660495.1 Bacilli bacterium
CATCATTACTAACATCATTTTTAATAGGACTTTCTAAACTAATATTTTCACCTATTTCTTCAGGATAATCCATTTCCTCAATTATTTCATCTTCCATTATTTACACCTCTATTTTATTCTTCTTTTTATATTATATCATTTATTTATATGTTTTAGATTAACTAACGTAAAATAATGTTTCTATCCCTAAAGATTTTTATAATATCTCTTTCTAATTTTAAATTAGTTGCATTAATCACATCAGAAACTTTCCCATCTTTGTAAAATATAAGTTCAGGAGCATAGGTATAATTAACATCAGCTATGTTTAAATTATTTAAATTAACATACACTATGTCATTTTCTAAATTATGCTTTTTTATTACGTTTTGGAACTTTCCTTCAAACTTAATGCTTTCTTGCTCACTACTATTTGAAACATAAACAATTGCATCAGGCTTTTCAACTAAATGATTTGGTAATTCCTCATACTTTATTTCACTTAAATAAGCATCAATTTTGGAAGTAGAAAGAGACTCATTTAATCTTTTTTCATTCAACCTTATTGCTACAAATAGCACTGCTAAAGTTACTACGCAAATTGTGATTAATAAAACTTTTTTCTTGGTTTCTTCTTTCATGTTTTTATTCTCCTTTCTACTATGTTAATATAAACATATTCTATCATAAATTAAAAAACTAATAAAGCTTTTTAATAATTTTCTGCTTGTTTTTCAAAATATCCAATTGGAAAGTCACAAACTGGACAAACCTTAGGCGCTTCTTTACCATAATGAACATAACCACAGTTTAGGCAAACCCATGACTGCGGTGTGTCTTTTGCAAATACTTCATCATTATTTATATTGCTAAGTAACTTTCTAAACCTTGTTTCGTGTGTTTTTTCAATTGCTCCCACCTGTTTAAAGAGCATCGCTAAATCATCTAACCCCTCACTTTTTGCATCCATTGCAAATTCTTCATACATAACCATGTTTTCATAATTTTCACCCTCTATTGCTACTTTCAAATTCTCTTTAGTATTAGATAATCCCTTTAGTTTTTCTAACCAAATTTCAGCATGTTCCTTTTCGTTTTTTGAAGTTTCAGAAAAAATATTTCCAATTTGTTCATATCCTTCTTTTTTTGCGATTTCCTCAAAAAGCTCATATTTAATACGAGCTTTACATTCTCCAGCAAATGCAGTCATTAAATTTTGATATGTTTTTGTATTAATAATATTCACGTTACCCTTCCTTTCAATAATAACCTATGCAAAAGATCCAACTTTTTTTCACACTTAATAAAATATTAATTATTAGTTTAAAGGTTATTAATAAATATATTGTCGCAATAACTAAATATTTACTATTTTAAGTTATTTTGTTATAATCAGATTAAGATAGTATGGAGGTAGCAGCATGAATCAGTGGCAAGGATTTAGAGGCACAAAATGGAAAAATAACATTGACGTTGAAAGCTTTATTTTAGATAATTATAAAGAATATACTGGTGATGAGACTTTTTTATGTGGACCAACAAAAAAGACAAAAGCAGTAAATGATGAATATAACAAGCTTTCTAATATAGAAATAGAAAAAGGGGTTTATGATGTAGAAACAAAAATTATATCAGGAATAAACAACTTTGAAGCTGGTTACATTGATAAAAAAAACGAGGTAATTATAGGTCTTCAAACTGATAAACCATTAAAAAGAATTGTAAATCCTTATGGTGGTATGCGCATGGTTAAAAGTGCTCTTTTATCTTATGGTTATGAACTAGATAAAAACATTGAATCAAGCTTTTTAGAATATCGTAAAACCCATAATGATGGAGTCTTTGATGCATATACAAAAGACGTAAGATTAGCTAGACATGCAGGGCTAATAACTGGCCTTCCTGATGCTTATGGAAGAGGACGAATAATTGGTGATTATAGAAGAATTGCCCTTTATGGAATTGATTACCTAATTGAAAAAAAGATAAATGAGTTAGATGATATAATTTATGACTTAGATGAAAATAAAATTAGGCTTCGTGAAGAAGTTTCTGAACAAATAAAGGCTTTAAAATTAATGAAAGAAATGGCGCTTAAGTATGGGTGTGATATTTCAAAGCCAGCAGCTAATGCTAAGGAAGGAGTTCAATGGTTATACTTTGGCTATTTAGCTGCAATAAAGGAAAATAACGGAGCAGCTATGAGCTTAGGGAGAACCTCTACTTTTTTAGATATATATATTGAAAGAGACTTAGAAAACAAAGTAATAACTGAAAGCCAAGCCCAAGAAATAATTGATCAGTTTGCAATAAAGCTTAGAATGGCAAGACATTTAAGAACACCTGATTATAACGAACTATTTGCAGGAGATCCAACTTGGGTTACTGAATCTATTGGTGGTATAACTGCTAGTGGAAAAAGTCTAGTCACTAAAAATTCCTTTAGATTTTTACACACACTTATTAACTTAGGATCCAGCCCTGAACCTAATCTTACAATTTTATGGTCAGAAGCCCTTCCAGAAAACTTCAAAAAATACTGTGCCCATATTTCGATTAAAACTGATGCAATTCAGTATGAAAACGATGATATTATGAGACCCATTTACGGTAGTGACTATGCTATTGCGTGCTGCGTATCAGCAATGAAAGTTGGAAAACAAATGCAGTTTTTTGGAGCTAGATGCAACCTTGCTAAATCATTATTATATGCAATAAACGGTGGGGTTGATGAAATTAAAAATGAAGTAATAATAGAAGGTTTAAATAAAATAAATGATGAAATTCTTGATTATGAAAAAGTAAAAAAAGCTTACTTTCTTGTTTTAGAAAAGGTAGCTAAAACATATGTTGATGCCATGAACATTATTCATTTCATGCATGATAAATACGCCTATGAAAGAGGTCAAATGGCCCTTCACGATACAAACGTAGAAAGACTTATGGCTTTTGGAGTTGCTGGGCTTTCTGTTGCAACTGATTCTCTTTCAGCTATAAAATATGCTAATGTTATACCAGTTAGAGATGAAAACGGAATTGCCAAAGATTTTAAAATAGAAGGAGACTTTCCTAAATTTGGAAATGATGATAATAAAGCCGATGATATAGCAGTAGAACTAGTAAATAGGTTTATTAAAGAATTAAGAAAACATAAATTATATAAAAATGCTACCCATACTCTATCTATTTTAACAATCACTTCAAACGTAATGTATGGTAAAAAAACCGGTTCAACTCCAGATGGTAGGAACAGTGGTGAAGCTTTTGCACCTGGTGCTAACCCTATGCATAAAAGGGACATGAGTGGTGCTTTAGCTTCCCTTAATTCTGTAGCTAAAATACCTTATTCTAACTGTTGTGAGGATGGAATTTCAAATACTTTCTCCATTATTCCAACTGCTTTAGGTCATACGTTAAGTGAACAAAAAAACAACCTAGTAAACATATTAAACGGATATTTTAAACAGGGAGGACACCATTTAAACGTTAACGTTCTTAATAGAGAAACCTTAATAGACGCAATGAATAATCCTAATAAATATCCAACTTTAACAATAAGAGTATCTGGATATGCCGTATTATTTAATAAATTAAGTAAGGCTCACCAAGAAGAAGTAATTGCACGTACTTTTCATGAGAAATTATAATGATTGGAAAAGTTAATAGTATTGAAACATTAGGTCTCGTAGATGGTCCTGGTATAAGAATTGTAGTTTTTATGCAAGGATGTCCACTAAGGTGTGAATTTTGTCATAATCCAGAAACATGGAATTTAAAAAAAGGCGGACAAAATTTTACTCCAGAAGATTTAATTAAAAAAATATTAAAATATAAAAACTATATAAGTAACAATGGTGGTGTTACCTTCTCCGGTGGAGAACCCTTAATGCAAAAAGAGTTTTTGTTAGAATGTTTAAAATTATGTAAAAAGAATAACATTCATACCGCTGTTGATACTTCAGGAAGCATTAATAACACTGAAGAAATATTAAAATATACTGATTTAGTTATTTTAGATATTAAAGCCGTAGATAGTTTCAATTACAAAAAAATAACTGGTGGTGATTTTGATTTATTTATTAACTTTTTAAATTTATGTCAAAAATTAGATAAGAAGTTATGGTTAAGGCAAGTTATAATACCAGGAATAAATGATACTGAAAAATACGTTGATAAACTAACTGATTTTATAAAGAAAATAAAAGCGGTGGAGAAAGTTGAACTTTTACCATACCATGATATGGCAAAGTCAAAATATGAAGAATTAGGCATTAATTACGTACTGAAAAATACTCCTAACATGGATAAAATCAAGTGTGCCGAGCTAGAAAAAAAGTTAAAAGAAGGATTAAACATTGAGTAATCCTTCTTTTAATTATGCTGATAGCTTATTATGGTTAATTATACTTTCCTGATAAATATTTTCATAAAAAAGTTTTAACTCAACTCCATAATTACATATTTTTGATAAAGTTTCACTTAAACTGTTAATTAACTCGTTTATATCTATTGATAAAGTAATTATACGCACTTTTAAACTCTTTAGCTCATTAATTGTATCATCATCTAAATAACAATTTTTAAAAATAATAACATTAACAATAGCATTCTTGTTTTGCTTTAAACACTTTACTTGTTTAATTAATTTTTTTGATACCAATTCAAACTTTATTTTATTATTATCACTATTAGCAAATATGTAGTCTTCCCTATCATAATAATTCTTAATTACCGTTTTTTTATAATTATCTAAATTAGCTAATATTTGACTAATTGTTTTAACCTCACACAAGTTTAAAACTCCGTTTTTATCGGTAAAAGAGACGTCTGATTTAGTTATCTCATTACCATCCTCATCAAAAATAGGAACCTCGTTATTAGTCTTATAACCTAAGCCTTCAAAATAACACGTTGCTAAACAATTTCCATATATTCCAAGAATCATTGATAATACGCTTTCAAACCTAGCACGGTAATGGTCATCAATAATCATGTTAAAACATAATTTACTTAAGTTTACGTCCATTTTCTTAGCAACATCAAAAACCTTTTGTGAAAAAATCCCTTTAACGTACAAATCAATTTGATTATCCAAACTATTTAACATTTCTTCTGTCATCATATATCACCTACTATAATTTTATCACAATAAAAGAAGGATTACATCCTTCTTTCTTGTTTTGTTGTTTTTTTACGCTAAAAACAACTCTTTAACTGCTTGTTTTACATCATTAATTGTAACGCTATTATCATCATCAGAATAATAATTACTAAGGTTTTCTGCCAAAGTTTCATACCCGTCTTTTCTCATATAATAACATTCATAGTATATTTTTGCTTTTAAGTTAAATTCTTTAACCGTTTCAAGTAAAAAGTTACCTAAGGCTCTATCCTTTAAATTTATAGATATTAAATGTCTATCAAGGTCTTTAAAATTCGTACCTTTTTCTATTTCATTTAAAATAAAATCAAGTTCACTTAAACAAGTAAGCAGACAATCAGAATTTATACTATCTATTATTCTTTCTAAAAACTCAACGTTTTCTTCCTCTGTTTGTTTAGACTTCATGTAAGGTAATAACTTTTTTTTAAAATATAAGTTTATTTTTTCATCCATACTTCTTCTCCTCAATGTATTAATGTATTATAAATGATTTTAAAATTTAGTCAAGAAGTAATGCTACTAATAATATTAAAACGCCAGTTATTACCCCTAAAACAGTGATTTTCTTATCCTTGTTTTTTACAACTTGTGGTAATAACTCAAACACTAAAATATGAACAAGCATCCCTAAGGTTATTCCAAGTAAAGCTCCTAATACATTGTTATTAATAGATGTATTCAAAAGGCACATTATTATTCCACCAACAAAAGTTGATAAAGATATTATTAAGGAAATTATAATTGTTTTCTTTTGATTATTATTAGCCTTTTGATAAGTAGATGCAATAACAATTCCTAAGGGAATGTTATGTATTCCAACTCCAAGACCTACCATTAAACCTAACTTAGGTGATGAAATAGCACTTGTATATACTGCCATACCTTCAATTACGTTATGAAGTATCAAAGCAATGCTTGAAACAATGCTTATATGATTTAAATGACTTTTCGGTTCATGATCATGTCCCCCATGGCAATGATCTGGAATCATTGAATCAAAAATCTTTAAAATTAGAAAACCAGCTAAAGCATATATAAATAACAACAAATACTTAAAATCTGATTCTAAATATTCTAACGTTTCTGGCAATAACTCAGCTAAAATTAAGGTTGAAATAACTCCAAAAGCCATACTAATTGAAAAAGAAACAAATTTATCATTATTCTTAGTAAGAAAAACAATAATCGTTCCAAGTAGGATAAACAATCCTAAAACAAATGTTAATGAGAGTCCAAATAACTCTTTATGCATATAATCACCTCAAACTTTGTAAAACAATTATATCATATTATTTTACAAAATGTGATATAATTATCTTAAATATAAGTAAATAGTAACTTTTACTTATTAGTTTGATTAATTATTAGTAGTTAACTTACTTAAAAAGCTATAAATAAGGAGCAGTAAGATGAAAGAAAATAAAGTAAAAGACATAACTAGCCGTGACATAGACTTTTCAAAATGGTACACAGACGTTGTAAAAAAAGCTGATTTAATTGATTACTCCTCAGTTAAAGGGTGCATGATTATAAGACCGTATGGATATGCAATATGGGAAAACATTCAATCAACACTTGATAAAACTTTTAAAAAGCTTGGGCATCAAAACGTTTACATGCCAATGTTTATTCCTGAAAGTTTGCTTAACAAGGAAAAAGAACATGTTCAAGGTTTTGCTCCAGAAGTAGCATGGGTTACTCATGGAGGCAGTGAAAAATTGGAAGAAAAACTATGTGTTAGACCTACTAGTGAGACATTATTTTGTGAACATTATGCAAAAATAATTAATTCTTATAGGGACTTACCAAAGCTATATAACCAGTGGTGTTCAGTAGTCAGATGGGAAAAAACAACAAGACCTTTTCTTAGAAGCCGCGAATTCTTATGGCAAGAAGGTCATACAATTCATGCAACTGAAGATGAAGCTAGACTTGAAACGATTACTATGCTTAATTGTTATGCTGATTTTTGTAAAAATATTTTAGCTATTCCTGTTATTAAAGGCAGAAAAACAGAAAAAGAAAAATTTGCAGGTGCTGTTGATACTTATACAATTGAAGCACTAATGTATAATGGTATTGCTCTTCAAAGTGGAACTTCTCATTATTTTGGTGATGGGTTTGCTAAAGCATTTAACATAGTATATAGTGATAAAGAAAATAAATTAAAATATGCTCATCAAACTTCTTGGGGAGTTACTACAAGGTTAATTGGTGCAATAATAATGGTTCATAGTGATGATAATGGGCTTGTATTACCACCAAACATTGCTCCAAATAAAGTTATAATAATTCCAATTGGAAAAGATGATAATTTAAATAAAAGGGCTTATGAGTTTAAAAAATTACTAGAATGCAACGGAATTAATACCATTATTGATAATTCTGATAAATCACCAGGATTTAAATTTGCTGAGGCTGAAGTTAAAGGAATTCCAGTAAGAATAGAGTTTGGTCAAAGGGACTTAGAGAATGACTCAGTTACAATGGTAAGAAGAGATAATGGACTAAAAGAAATAGTTAAAATAGAAGATATACCAAACAAGGTTTTAGAACTTCTAGCTTTTATACAAAACGACATGTATGAAAGAGCATTGTTACGAAAAAACGAAATGACTTTTACCGCTAAAAATTTAGATGAAATGGAAAAAATAATTAATAAACAGCCTGGTTTTATTAAAGCAATGTGGTGTGGTAATGAAAAATGCGAAATTCAAATAAAAGAAAAAATAGGAGTAACTTCTAGATGCATACCTTTAGATAACAATGAAAAAATAAGTGATAAATGTGTATGCTGTGGCAAAGATGCTAAAGAATTAGTATACTGGGGAAAACAATATTAAAAAGACTTCATTTGAAGTCTTTTATTTATATCCTTTAATTTTATACTCATCAGATAATTCTTTAAACCTTTGATAATGTACTATTTCTCTTTGTCTTAAAAAAGCTAGCGGGCCTAAAATATCTGGATCCATAGTTAAGTTCATCAAATGTTCATATATTGTTTTTGCCTTTTGTTCAGCCGCTAAATCTTCTTCTAAGTCTGCAATTGGATTTCCGGTTGTTGATATATATTTGGCATCCCATGGTGTACCACTTGAATCAGATGGAAAAACGCTAAATCCATGTTCAGTATAATAACTTCCAAGTCCTGCCGATTCAAGTTCTTCTTTTGTTGCACCTTGAAGTAATTGATACAACATTGTACAAATCATTTCAACGTGTGCGAGTTCTTCAGTTCCTATATCAGTTAACAATGCTTTCCCTTTATCATCTGGCATTGTATACCTTTGGTTTAAATACCTAATAGCTGCCCCTAATTCTCCTTGTGGGCCTCCATACTGACTAATAATATACTTAACCATTCTTAAGTCCCTATTCTTAATATTTATAGGGTATTGTAATTTTTTTGAATACATCCACATAATTATTTATCTCCTCTTTATTTTTCCCATGGCCAAGTTCCTTTTACCCAAGCCCAAGGCTGTTGTTCTAGTCCTAAACCATTAGATAAAGTAAGTGGTCCATACTTCGCCTCATATGTATCTGTTAATTTTTCAGCTTGCTGATTATACTGAATATATAATTTTATTGCTGCTTCATCTTCTAGATGAGTATCTAAGTATAAATTTAAATCATGAGCCGCAAAAGCATACTGCTGAATATCCTCCATTAATTTTTCTTTTTCTGTATTTGAAACAGGTTTAATTATTTTTCCACTTTTATAAGGATTATATAAAGTCTTTTGCATATTTCCCCTCATAAAGCCCTCATAAGGATCTACAAAAACATCATTATTTTGTATTTCTCTTGTTTCTAAATCAGGCATTATTGCAGGTTTCATATAATTATTAACGTAACCATTTTCCATTAAATATAATTCATAGTTATTCATATTTTTCCCCCTAGCCTATTATATACATTTGACTATTTTTAGTATGGGTATATAACTACCATTGTTTTTATGTGATATTAGTATAAATCCATTGACATTATTTAAAAAATAAGTATAATTAAAAATGCCTACTAATGCAGGTGTAGTTTAATGGTAGAACCTTAGCCTTCCAAGCTAACTACGGGAGTTCGATTCTCCTCACCTGCTCCAATGAGAATTAAGTTGCTAACCCTTATGGTTAGCAATTTTTATTTTATATAAAAGTTGATACTTCCTTTCAAAAACGAAAGGAGGTATTTTTTATGCAACAAACTACTCTTATTCTTTTGGAAGATGATAGAAAAATTCAAAGATGCCAAAATAAATATTTCTAATGATAGTGAAATTTTAATAACAAAAACAAATGTTAAGAAGATTTGTCCTATTATCTATAAGTTGAAATCCACTAATGCAAACATTGCTATTCTATATTTTAAAATTGATGATATCAAAGATAAAAAACATTATATTCCAAAAATAAAACAGGACTATACTTTATCAGAATTAAAACAATATTTGAAGGAAGTTTTGTAAATGAAAAATTTTGATAAATATATTACTATTAAACAAAAACTATTGACCATCGATAATTATGGCGTTAGTATATTTATCAATAGTTATATTAAGAGTTGAAAAAATACCCAATAAGACGGTTATAAGATAAACCTTTAAAATCTTAAAGACCATTAATAATGTAATATATTTTCAATGTTTCATGTATTTAAAGCATAAAAAAAGCCTAATTGGCTTTTTTTCCATTTCTTTTTTTAGTACCCTTTCTTGTTTTATAAAACCAAATAACGCCAATTATAGCTACTAACACTAAAATAATCAAAGTAATATAAGCATACTTATTTATTACATCAACTATTTTTCCCCAAGAAGCTCCAACCACGCTTCCAATAAATATTAGCGCACTGTTCCAAATAAGCGTTCCAAAAGTTGTAAATAAAATAAAGCTCTTAAAACTCATGTTACTCATACCAGCTGGAAGCGAGATTAAACTTCTTATTATTGGAACAAACCTACAAAAGAAAACCGCTTTATTACCCGCTTTTTTAAACCAAGCATCCGCCTTCTCTATATCATTAGCATTTAAAAACAAAATTTTACCAACTTTTCCTGACACTATTTTTATCAAACGTTCTTTATTTAAAATTTTACCAATATAATATAATACTGTTGCTCCAATTAATGCTCCTAACGTTGAAAAAGCAATTACTCCTAAAATTGTTAATTTTGAATACGTAGTCATAAATCCTCCAAAGGTTAATACTACTTCCGAGGGAATTGGTGGAAATATGTTTTCAATAGCAATTAAAAAAGTTATTCCAAAATATCCAAACTTATTCATAAGTTCAATAATTATCTCTTGCATGTTAATCCTCCATGTTTCTATTATTTATTTCATCAATATTATACTACAATTTTTATAAATATAATACCGCTAATTAAAAAAGTTAACAAACAAATTGTTAACTTTTATTTTTTAATCAATATCTGATCTACTTAGTATTTCCGCCGGAGTTTTCCTTAACGTATTAAATACCGGTATTAATCCAACTACTATATTAAACCCATAAATAATAATTATACTTAAAATTAATACTAATGGATTAATTAAATATTGATCTTTAAATATTAATATTGTTGAAATTTTACTGATAACAAATGCCATAAAAAAGTATCCAGGTAAACTTGCAATTGTAGTTATAGCAATTATTTCACCCATAAACATTTTATAAATATCTTTTTTCTTAACCCCAATTGCTCTATATATTCCTATTTCTTTTACTCTTGATAAAAATGATGCTCTAATTATTAAAAGAATTTCAACAAATGATATTGTAAGGATAACTCCACCCATTATTAGAGTTGCCATAATAACTGGTTTTTGTTTATTTATATAGTCAGTTTTATTATTAGTATAAATATCTTGAATGTTTAAATCTTGTGCTTGAAAGCTTTTAATAACTTCTTCTTTCTTGTTAGTATAAACAATAATATCTGATTTGTTATTAATAACTTTATACTTTATAGTATTGTTATTAACAAGTAAGACATCACTATCATATTTATCAAAATAATAACCAACAACTAATAACTTTCTACCATTTACTGTATTTTTTATTTGTTTATTTAACTTCATTTCATTAATGTTTTTAATGTTTACAATAACCTCATAATCATTTTCTGGTAAACGTCCTTTTCTTAATTCAAACTTTCCTTCCATTAGTTTAAAATCAAGCATATCAGCATTAATAATTTCTTCATTTTGGGAAATACTGTTTGCAACTATGTTAATGAACTGATCTTTACTAGTATAAATAGATGGGCTTTTTTTATCAACAATTCCCACAATCTTAAACTTAGGCATGTTTGGTATTTCTACTTCTTTACCAATTAAATCTTCAATGTTTTTAATACCAGCCTGTAAAGCTAACTGTTTTTTAAACATACTATCTACCGAAGCTTTATCAACAACTATTTCATGATTATTTTCCGGCATTCTACCATTTATTATTTCATTTTGTTTAATCATCTCTATGCTAGATAATGAACCTTTTAAATAATCTGAGGTAATACTAGTTTGATAAAAATTATTATAAGTTAGTTTAAATGACACAATTGAATTTCCAGGGATTAAATACTTAACGTTTTCATCTAACTCATATTTTAAATAATCATCAACGTTTGTCTTCTTTGACTTGATTAGTAGATAATCTTTATTCTGCTGAATAAATTTCTCATCTTTTATGTTTATAATTCCAAAAATGTTACTAATAGAATAAAGGATAAACATTGCTGATACAAAGAAACCAACAAGTAATATTTTCTTCAAAAAGGGATAATTAAACACTTTCTTGAATCCATTTATAAGCAATGTAAACGGGTTTAAAATAGAAGTATACTTAAGCTTTCCTCTATTAACTAATTTATCAGAATCAAATTTATACTTTAAATACTCATCTTTTGTTATTTTTTTATAATGATCATCAACAAATTCAATGTTAGAATTATTATCAAGAACTTCTAACTTATTATTATCATTATTACTTTTAAAATAAATATTTCCATTTTTAATTACAATTTCTAAATTAATTTTATTTTTATTTTCACTATAAATATCTATATTATAATTATCATCATTTAACTTTATGTGGTTATCTAAATCTTTTAAATAAATTTTATTATCAATTCGGTAGTCAAGCTCGTTTTCATGATTATTTAAATCATCAGATATAATTACCCCATCTTTTACTTCAATAATTCGTGATGCGTAAAAATAAGCCAACTCTTTTTCATGAGTAACTAATATTACTAGCTTATCTTTTGAAATAGATTTTATAATGTTCATTATTTCAATTGTGTTTTTACTATCTAAATTACCAGTTGGTTCATCTGCTATTATAATTGATGGATTTTTAACAATTGCTCTTGCAATTCCTACCCTTTGTCTTTCTCCACCAGATAACATCTCAGCAAGACGGTTTCGATACCTATACATTCCAACTTTTTCTAAAACATAATCAACTCTTGTTTTTATTTCTTTTTTATCCTTAATACCAATCATTTTTAATACTAAGGCAATGTTATCATAAACACTCATGTTATTTATTAAATTATAGTTTTGAAAAATATAGCCAATATTTAAGTTTCTTATTTCGTCTACCTTTGATACGAGTCTTCTAGTTATCTTTTTATCGTTAATATATATTTTACCACTATTAACCTTATCTAACCCACCAATAGCGTTTAAAAGGGTTGTTTTACCACTGCCTGATGATCCTAAAATAGATACTAGTCCAGAGTCTTCCAACTTCATAGAAGTGTTATTAATAACGTGAATTTGATTTTTTTTATGTTTGTTAAAATATTTATTAACATTTTCTACTATTATCATAATTACACCTCTTCTCTATACGTATTCATCGCTGATTTCTTAAATACCGACCTTGAAAACCTGTTTGATATTAAATATGACATTGCTATTAAAATAACATATATCAAAACATAATCAGTAATATTTAAATACGTCAATAAATCCTTAATATAAGATGAACTAATAACATTGTTATTAACTAATAATATTAATCCAATAAAAATACCATAAGCAATGTTTATTACGCTAAATAATTCAACATCTAAGATACTCTTTGAATCTTTTTTAGATGAACCTAAAATTCTAAGCGTTGAAAAATAAACGTTTCTTGACTTTAAAATTAGTTTTATTATAAAGTATGAAATAAAGAATAATACAAACGTTAATATCGTTATAAGAACAACTCTAAATATTGACATAATTTGCGTTGAACCATCAGACTTAGCTAAAGCATCCTTAAGAACTAACGTTTGGTAATTATCATTTAATTTATTTACCGTATCATTAATTTCTTTAACATCCTTTACAAAAACACTGCTTTGATAATTACCTTTAACAAATAAAGTGTCATAATCAGCTGAATTTATGTAAATTTCTCCAACGTGAAAATCATAATTTTGTAATCCCGTTAAACGTTTATGCGTTGATTTATTATACATATTAGTAATTTTAAGATTTATATTATCAGTATAATACAAGTTGCTTGCAGATATGTTAATAACACTATTTTTACAATTGGATTTATTACAAATAGTATTTAAATCTTCTGATACTAAAGCTTCACCACGTCCTACTTTATCATTTGGAACAATTCTGTTAATACTTGAATATTGTTCGGATTTAAATGATTTTCCATTTAAAGTACTTTCAATTAGACTAAAGTTTTGATACGTAATTTTTCTAAAACCATCTAAAACACTTTCACTAACATACACTTTATTTTCTGAAGGATCACCCTTATCAAAATACTTAATTCCAACTATTTTTACCATAGAATTAAGATTATTATTATTTATTGAAATATTATATTCAACATCAAAAAGCTTATTTAAATTTTTTGATAAATAATAATCATTTTTTCTACCTTGAACAATTATTTCATCATCGCTTTTAGGCATTCTACCTTTATCAACCTTACCCTCAAAAGTTGAAATACTTTGAGAGTGTCCCCAAAAATAAAAGTTATCTTTATCAAGATTAACATAAGAGTCTAATAAAGCATCATCTTTTATTAAAGTTTTAACATTACTTAAACTTTTTATATTTTCGTAGTCCTCATTATTAAACTGAGAATTATCCTTTTTCTTTATAACAATTCTGTTTTCAGAATAGTTGTTAAAAAACTGATTATATCCTTGCTTATTGACCTCATTATCTTGCTTCTTAAGAATCGTATATTCTGAAGATATTGCAAAAACAATGAATAAAAACACGGCTAATAATAAAGCAAACTTTGGAATAATGTTAAACGTATTTCTTACTCCAAGCCTTATTTTATTAAACAAAGTTATCTTTTTATAATTGTTTTCTTGAAGTGTAGTGCTAACATCAACTTCCTTTATTTTTTTATCTTCAGATACTTTTCCATCATGCATTTTTATTTTTCTTGTTGCATAATTACTAAACTGATCGTAGTTATGGGTTACTACCACGACTAACTTATCTTTTGATATTTCATGAAGTAATTTTACAATTCCTTCAGCAGCCTTACTATCTAAATTACCAGTTGGTTCATCAGCTACAATAATAGAAGTTTCTTTGGCTAAAGCTCTAGCTATTGCAACTCTTTGCTTTTGCCCACCAGATAGTTTGGAAACCTTAGTATTTTTATATTTTTGCAAATTTACTTTTTTTATTATATCTAAAACTTTTTCCTTTACTACATGTCCTTTATAACCATTAATAAGTAATATTAACTCAATGTTTTGATAAACAGTATAACTATTTACTAAATTGAAATTTTGAAAAATATTACCAATGTATTTTTTTCGATAATCTTCAAAATCGGTTTCCGTATAATGACTTGTTTCCTCATCATTAATGTACATTTCACCTTCTTCATAAGTATCTAGCCCTGATATAACATTTAGTAAAGTAGACTTACCACTACCAGACTCTCCCGTTATTACAATAAATTCGCCAATTGTAAATTCTAAATTTACTTTAGAAAAACCGCTAGTTACAATACCTTTATTATAATAAAACTTTGAAACGTTTTTTAATTTTAACATTTTCCACCTCTTAATATTTTTATTCTTTTACCATATATAAATAACTTATTATTCAATTAATGTTTTTAGTTTATCTTTATATTCGTTAATTTTGTTTTTTAACTCTTCGGTTTTTCTTTGCAACGATTCATTTTCACCCTTTAAGTTATTTATTTCATTTTCATATTTAATAATTTTATTTTCATAATCATTTATAATAGTATCTTTTTGATTTTTCTCGTATTCTTCGTTGAATTTTATTCTACGATCTTTTAGTTTTTTAATGTTTTCACTACTTGAATAAACTTTTACAACCAGTTTTTCAAGTTTATTATAATCATGAATTTCTTTTTTTCTTAAATCTTTAATAACTAGTGATAGAAAGTTTTTATTTACTGTTCTATTAGAACTTCTATTATAAATAGTAATAAACTTATCTGTGTTGAAGTTAACATTAGCATATTTTTCATAATAAGTTACTTCTACCTTAACTTTATCAATTAAACTATCATCAACATAATACTCGTAACTTTGATAATTATCTAGCATTAATTCATCAGTCATTTTTATCTCACTAGATATAGTTTTAACTTTTTCACTGCTTGGTGCGGTATTTATATAAGTTGTATTTGCTATATCAAGCATAAATATTCCAAATGATAACCCAAGCCCTGATATAGATATTACAAACGTTATTAAAAGTCTTTTAGCATTATTTTTATTATTAGTTATAAAATTAAAGATAACTTCTATAATTAGTAAATTTAATAAAACAGAAAATAAAATTCCAAATAATATGCCTAAATAAACAACCCCCTTAAATAATAAAATAACTGATATTAATAATACTGCTGATAATAAAAATAAAGATATTATAAAAGGAATAGAAAAACAAACAGTCATTATTTTTATAAAAAGCATTGCAATTTTACCTAATATGTTAAATATTTCGTAGGTGTGTGGATTAACTTGATGGCTTTTTTTATCAATTGTTTTTATTTCGTTATTAGTTTTTTCATCATCAGTTTTAATTGTTAAATTATTTTCTTGAATGGTCCACTTATCTAAATAACTTATCTTAAAAATATAAATAAAGATTAATACATAAAGAATGTAATAACAAGCGTCAACTACTAAGTTAAATATTCCCGATAAAAAGTTAGTAATTCCCGGAAAATTTGTATTAGATATAATTGTATAAAAAGCTCTTTCTATCATAATAAACGGTATATTAAAAACTAATAATATAAGTCCTACCATTATCATTACAATAATACACTTTACCATGTCAAGTGCTTTCATTTGAATAATCATGTCATGCGTACGTTTAATTAAATCAAGGGTCCCATCAATTAAATTATTAATGTTATTTTTACCTTTTTCATCTATTTTAACTGAAGTAATTTCATCGTTAGTTAAATCATCTAAACTGCATTTAAATATTTTACACATTGAAAGAAGCTTATCCATCTCAGGATACGTTTGTCCAGATTCCCACTTTGAAACAGATTGTCTAGTAACTCCTAATACGTCTGCCAATTGTTCTTGAGAAAGTTTATTTGATTTTCTCAAGTTTTGTAGTTTTTCATTAAAACTCATTTCCTCACCTCGCTAAAATTTTATCATCGAACGTCAGTTGCATTCTACCTACTTTGGGTTGTTTATATGTTAATTTTCAGTTGCATTTCACTTATTTATTGCTTTTAATACCTTTTTCAACAATAAATTAACATTAAAAATAAAACTATGTTATTTTTTTACGGTTTTTTCATACCTTTTTTTACTTTCTTTAATTAACTTCATGGCTTCATCTTTTGAGTGATAACCATTCACTATAACTTCTATTTTTTGAAGGGTTTTATAGTTTTCAAAAAAATTTTTTATCTCTTCTAATATAAAACTTGATAAATCTTCTAAACTATTTATTTCGTTATATCTAGGATCAACATCTACAACCGATATTAATTTGTAATCTTGAAAGCCATCATCAATTACTTCTAAGTACCCAATTATTCTAGCTGGAACAATACATCCTGGAAAAGTTGGATCAGTTCCTATTACAAGAATATCAAGTGGATCTCCATCAAGGGCTAAAGTATCATCAACATACCCATATTCAGCTGGATAGCTCATTGCCGAGTATAAAACTCGGTCTAGTTTTATTTTTCCTGATTTTTCATCTATTTCAAATTTATTTCTTGTTCTAAGTGGAATTTCAATAATTGCATCAACAACGTAATTATTCATAATTTTACCCTCTCTATTTTATATCATTATAACATATACAAAAAAAAGATAGAACTAATTCTACCTTTAACACAGTTTTTTGACGTTTTATTTTTGTTCTAATAAACTTAAACTAACCTTACCTTTTTCTTTAAAAATTTCCTCAACGTAACAGTTAACAATGTCACCAACACTAAGAACTTCAGAAGGATGATTAATAAAGCTGTTAGATATTTTTGAAATATGAACTAAACCATCGTTTTTTATTCCAATGTCAATAAACGCACCAAAATCAACAACGTTTCTTACTGTTCCTTGTAATTTCATTCCAACTTTTAAATCTTCTATTTTTAAAACATCACTTTTTAATAAAGGTGAAGCAATACTATCCCTCGGATCCCTATTTGGTGCTTTTAAACTCTTAATTATGTCTTCTAAGGTATATTTATCAGTTTCTAAAGTTTTAGCCATGTCATCAGTATTTATAGCATCTAAGGCCAATGATAGTTCAACACTACCAATACTGTTAACATCCTTCTTAATTTCATCTAATAATTTTTTAGTAACAGAATAACTTTCTGGGTGAATACTAGTTTTATCAAGAGGATTATTTCCTTCTATTACTCTTATAAATCCTACTGACTGTTCATAATTTTTATCACTTAAAATCTTTTTAAGTTCTTCTCTTGATACTATTTTACCATTCTTATTACGGTAACTTATTATTTTATCAATCGCTTTTTTATTTAACCCAGATACGTATTTTAATAGTGATGATGAAGCAGTATTAACGTTTACCCCAACGTTATTAACCGCTTTACTAACTACAAAGTTTAACGCCTCATCTAACCTTTTTTGTTTTACATCATGTTGATACAATCCAACACCGATTGCCTTAGGATCTATTTTAACAAGTTCTGATAGTGGATCTTGAAGCCTTCTTGCTAAAGATATTGCGCTTCTTTTTTCTACGTGTAATTCAGGAAACTCTTCTATTGCAAGTGGACTTGCTGAATATACGCTAGCTCCTGCTTCGTTAACAATAATGTATGACACTTTTCTTTTAGATGATTTTATAACATCTGCAACTAAAGCCTCACTCTCACGGCTAGCTGTACCATTACCTACAGCTATTATATCAATACTATACTTATCAATTATATCAAGTAGTGTCTTTTTGGAATTTTCATAATCATTTCTTGGCTCATGAGGATATATAACAAATACTTCAATCATTTTTCCGGTTTTATCAACTACCGCAAGTTTACACCCTGTTCGATAAGCAGGATCAAGAGCTAAAACTTGTTTCTCTTTCATTGGAGGTTGCATAAGAAGACTCTCTAAATTCTTACCAAAGTTATTTATAGCAGATTCTTCAGCAAAATCACTTAACTCGCTTCTTATTTCTCTTTCTACTGATGGATAAATTAACCTTTTTAAACTATCAATAATAGATAACATAATAAGCTCTTCTTGTCTTTTGACCATTTGCTTACCTACTCGGTTTTCCAAATAGCTAATTATTTTATCATTATCTGCACTAATTGAAACCGATAACACACCTTCTTTTTCTCCCCTATTAAGTGCTAAAACACGGTGAGCCTTAATGCTTCTCACTGGCTCAGAATACTTATAATACATTTCATAAGTCTTGTTTTCATCAACAATATTTTTCTTTAATTTAGAGATAATTAATCCGTTATTATAAACATAATTTCTTATCCATTTTCGATAAACAGCATTATCACTTATTTGTTCAGCAACGATGTATAACGCTCCTTCGATAGCCTCATGTTTTGTTTTAACTTTATCATTTACAAACTTTAAAGCCTCAGCATCAATATCACTACCATTATCAACAACATATTTTGCAAGAGGTTCAAGACCTTTTGCAATAGCATCCGTTGCTTTTGTTTTTTTCTTTTCTTTATATGGCCTATAAATATCTTCTACTTCAACTAACTTTGTACAAATTAAAATATCTTCTCTTATCTTTTCAGTAAGCATTTTCTTTTCATCAATAAGCCTAATAACATCTTCTTTTCTCTTAAGTAAGTTAACCTGGTATTCATAAACCTCACTAATTTTTCTTATTTGCTCTTCATCTAGGTTACCAGTAACTTCTTTTCGATACCTAGAAATAAAAGGAATAGTATTCCCTTCTGATAATAATTTTAAAGTTGCTTCTACCTGAGTAATTCTAATGTTTAATTCAGTTGCAATTTCTTTTATAATGTTTGTATTCATATTTCCTCCTACGTTGTACTATTTAAGTATAACATATAAAAGTATTGTTAATGATTAAAAAAAGCAATAAAAAAAAGACTTTTAATATCTTTTCTTTTTCCAAAATATTTTTATAGTATAATATAAAAACACAATAAACACAGCTACATAAGCCCAAGTTATAATCAAGCCAATATTCTTAGGTAGATACTTATTAATTAGTGATGGGATTGATGAAGGAACATAACTATTTATAACATTACCTATTTTACCTAAAGCAACATTACTTTTTAAGAAACTAAATATTCTTAAAAACATATCTAAGATACCCACTCCATAAACAAACGAAGAAAATCGATTTTTTCTGTTTCTCATCACACAAAATCCTAAAAATATTATTACTATTACCAAATCTATATACATATTGTTGCCTCCTAATTATTATAATAAAATAATAACATATTATATGAGTTTCTACAAACCATTAATAAATAACTTTACATAATAAAAATCAATTCATGGAATTGATTTTATGTTTATAAATGGTGGACTGTTGGGGGCTCGAACCCCAGACCCACTGATTAAGAGTCAGTTGCTCTACCAACTGAGCTAACAGTCCAATTTCAAATTACTTTCTTATTATAGCATAAATTTTTAAATTTTAAAATATAATTAAGTAATTTTTTTAATAAATAATTAGTTATAAAACAGCTTTTATTATTATAATTAAAAACCATAATAACTAGATAAGCTAATAATCCATTTAGTTTCGCATCTTATGTATCCCATGCTACCACTTGTTACTTTTATATCTTGATCCGGCAAAAAATATCTTGCGTTTTTCTCTCTCATTAACTCGTTTTCAGTTAACTTAGTAGTATACGCAGCAATTGGATGACCTGTTAAAGCAATAGCGAGTCTAACTGATCCAGTTACCGTAAAAAAGGAAAACCACGAGAAAAGTAATATAATAACCATTAAAAATATGTTAAATAGTTTTTTACCAGTTTTAAATATAAAAATAGCTAAAAATATAATCAGTATAATTGCTAAGACTAGTACTAATAATTGCTTTGCAGATTCCATAAGCTATCTCCTTTTCTTTCTAAATACGCTTAATTTCTTTTTACTATTTTTTTCTAAAAACATTTGAGCTTTTTCTATTATTTCTTCTGATGTTAAATAATCGAGACTATGAATCGTACGAATATCAGCAAATTCTTCACCTACGCTAAGTGAATTAAAGTTATATACATATGCTTTCCCAGTTTCAATATCAATAAACTTATCATTTTCACGGTAAACGATTGCCTCTTGTTTCAATACTGTTGAAGTATTTATAGTGACATATCTATTATCAATAATTTTATAGGTCTTATCACTAAGTATTCCTATGCTAAGTACGTATAAATCATAAATATCCATATAATAAACCCCTCTTTTAAATATTTAATTTTATTTCATATATCTATACTATCATGTTTTTAATACTTTATGACTATCAAAATCATTAATTATCGTTATTTTTTTACTAAAAGACTTTATTAAATTTAATAATATTTGTTTTAATACCCACTTAGTTGTTTCTTATATGCAGGTATGATATTATTAAATAAGAAATTATAGGAGTTAAATTATGGATAATGAAAGTCAAATACATAAACGTCGCATAAGGTATCAGGGAACCCATCCCAAAAATTATAAAGAGAAATATAAGGAACTTCAACCAGAAAAATATGGTGATACTATATTAAAAGTCATAAAAAAAGGAAATACTCCTGCTGGAATGCACATTCCAATATGCGTAAAAGAAATTATGGAAGTATTAAAAATCAAACCTGGTCAAATCGGTCTAGATGCCACTTTAGGATATGGTGGTCATACTGAAGAAATTTTAAAACGTTTAGATTCAAAAGGCCATTTATATGCATTAGATGTGGATTCTATTGAAATAGTAAAAACAAAACAACGTTTAGAAAACTTAGGATATAAAGAAAGCATATTTACTGCCTTCCATTTAAACTTTTCTAACGTTGAGCAAATTATATCAGAAACAGGCTTATTTAATTTTGTGATTGCTGATTTAGGAGTTTCTTCTATGCAAATAGATAACCCAGATAGAGGTTTTTCATATAAAAAAGAAGGACCTTTAGATTTACGACTTGATCCTAATAAAGAAATCACAGCTACTCAAAGGTTAGCAAGCATTACCCAAGAAGAATTACAAGGAATGTTAATAGAAAACTCAGATGAACCTTATGCTAAAATTATTTCACAAGCAATTACTTCAGAAATAGAAAAAGGAACAATTATATCAACGACCACTAAGCTTCGTAACATTATTGAAGAATCGTTAAATTTTATTCCTAGTGCTCAAAATGACGTTATTAAAAAATCTTGTCAACGAACTTTTCAAGCACTACGAATTGATATTAATGATGAGTTTGAAGCCCTATATGCCTTTTTAGAAAAATTACCTAATATTTTAGAAAAAGACGCAATAGTTACTATCTTAACTTTTCATTCCGGAGAAGATAGACTCGTTAAAAAGCATTTTAAACAATTATTTAAAGACGGTATATATAAAGAAATTTCATCAGAAGTTATTAGACCATCAATCGAAGAATGTAATCGTAATCCACGTGCTCATTGTGCAAAGTTAAGATGGGCTATTAAAGCATAATATTTATTTGCTACTTATCCATCGTTGTTAATATATTGGTTTATGATCACTTTCACTAGGACTTTTATCATAAAAATCAATTTTAGTGCCAAATCCATACTTATAATCTGATAATTTAACTGTTACCCCCTTTTTTTGCTTTAATATATCAATAAACTAATCAGCTACTTTCTGGACATATAAAAAAGGTTAACCGAAATTAACCTTTTCATATATTCAAGTCGATTAGTTCGACTAATTTTCTTATGGTGCGGTTGAGAAAGTTATCTACAACTTTTCAAAGGGAATTGATTTCACAATCAATCACTACATATAGTATAAACTATATTTTAATAAATATAAAATTTTTTTGCTTATATATTAAACAAATTTTTAATTCCTAGTACACCATCATAATAATTATCCATAATCTCTATGCATAAATTCATTTTATCAATGTCAATAAAATTATTTGAGGCATATTCATTAATTACTTGTTTAAATAGAGCGTCATAATAAAATGTTATTGAACCATATTTTGAATATACTAATAC
>JAVXAN010000011.1:0-24818 GCA_036660495.1 Bacilli bacterium
ACTTTATTATCATACAAAACAGCAAAATAATTATAGTTATCTTTATAAGAAATTTTATTGGTATCACAATATTCTGATAAAATAGATTTAATTGTATAAAAAGCATCCATCTCTTCCATTGTAGTAATAATGTTGTTTTCTTCTTCAATAGGTTCTTGTTCTTCAATGTCATCATTTTTTTTCATAGCGTTTTGCAATCTCTCATTAATTAACTCATTAACATAATAACTTAATGATTTTTTAATTAATGGTCGATATTTATCAAGCACTGTTTGATTTTTTTGACCGTCATAAATATCTTTATTAAGAATTAATTTAATAAATTCATCAGTTGGTTCATTAAATTCTTCTTTTAAAACTTTTTTAATCTGACTTAAATATTTTAAGTCAGATGCAGCGCTTAAAATATAATCTATATCAAAATTTTCTTTTTGAAATTTTTTTAATTCTTGAATATCGTTATCTTTTATATCTTCTAAATTGATTTCCAAAAAAGCAGTTGTATCCATTACATTAGTTTTTTCTAAATCTGTATAAAATCTATAAATCAATCCATTAGTTAAAATTGCAAATTTTGCTTTAGAAGTTCCAAAATATCTAAATAATTGGCTATCGTGTTTTTCTAGTTTTTCTGTGATTGCTTTTGCTTCAATTAAAATAGAAACTTCATTATTTAAAATGATTGCGTAATCCACTTTTTCTCCTTTTTTAATTCCTACATCAGCAATATACTCAGGTGTAAACTCAGTTGGATTAAATATGTCATATCCAAGCGTTTGAAAAAACGGCATAATTATAGAGGTTTTAGTTGCTTCCTTTGTGCTAATCTTATCTTTAATTTTTACTACTTTAGATACGAAATTTTTCAATTGTTCTTCAAAACTCATTTTCTTTCCTCCCTAACAATAAATTTTATATTTACCTTATAACACAAACATTGAAAATAATTGATATATTTAAAAACATTATAAAAACAAATCTAAAAATATGATATACTGAATATAAAGAATAACCACGTAAATTTTTTTAGTGTCCTTACTTAAGCTAAATTAATATGAAATTTAAACTTTTATAGTTTAAATAGCAATAAAGGAGAACGTATGAATATTAACTTATGCTACATAATTGCCAGCTGTCTACTATGCGAAAAAGATATAACGCTTGAAGAATTAAGCATTATTAAAAACCGACTTTTTATGTTAAATCCAAACTATAAAGTTGATATATCTATTAATAATATTATTTCCGTTATTGATGAATGGAAAGACTTTTTTAAATTTAAAGATAAAAATACAATTGTTCTAGCTACTGATAACATTTCTTTATTAACTTTAGTTGTTTATGATATTCTTGATGACAAAATAAAGGATGATTTACATACTGTAATTAAAAGTTTAAATAAAAGCAAAAAATCAATGTGCAAAGAATAGTTTTTCATCTTTAAACCATATTATTTATGGAGGATAACTATGAATAATAAAGGTGTTGATATCAAGCAAAGCGGTTGGAATACGGCTGATAAAAATCAGGTAAGAAAAATTTTTGAATTTTGCAAAGAATATGCTGATTTTTTAAACATTTGTAAAACTGAAAGAGAAACAATTGATTATATAAAAGATAAACTGATTAACAATGGATTTATTTCTATAAATGAGGTTAATAACGTTAAAGCTGGAGATAAAGTTTTCTTAATTAATAGAAACAAGAGTTTATATGCTGCCATTATTGGAAATGATAATATTGAAAATGGATTAAATATAATAGGATCACACGTTGATGCTCCTAGAATAGATTTAAAACCAAATGCAATCTTTGAAGAGTCTTTATATGCTCTTTTTGAAACACATTACTATGGTGGTATAAAGAAGTATCAGTGGACAACAATTCCTCTAGAACTCCACGGAATTGTTATTACAAAAGATGGTAAAAAAATAGATGTATGTATAGGGGAAGATAGTTCTGATCCTGTTTTTTGTATAACTGATTTATTACCTCACCTATCAAATAAACAAAATAATAAAATCCTAGCAAACGCAATTGAAGGTGAAGACCTAAACGCAATAATTGGAAACGTGCCCTTCAATAATAGTGTAAAAGAAAACGTTTTAAAAATACTTAATAATAAATATAAAATTGAAGAAAATGATTTTTTAAGTTCTGAATTAGAATTAGTTCCTAGTTTTAATGCAAAAGATGTTGGATTTGATCAAAGTATGGTTGGCGGTTATGGACAAGATGACCGCGTTTGTGTATTTACTTCATTAAAAGGATTGTTAGAAATTAAAAACCCTCAGAAAACAGCAATATGCATTTTTGCTGATAAAGAAGAAGTTGGAAGTATGGGTAACACGGGCATGATGTCTAACTGCTTTGATGAGTTTATTAGAAAAATAATAGAGTTTAAAGGCATAAATGATATTAATAAAGTTTTTTGTAATTCAAAAATGCTTTCAGCTGATGTTGGAGCAGCCTTTGATCCTAATTATAAAGAAGCTTTTGAAAAAAATAATTCATCTTTTTTAGGATGTGGTATAGAAATTAGTAAATATACTGGATCTAACGGTAAATCAGGAGCATCAGATGCTAACGCCGAGTACATAGCTTATATAAGAAGGTTGTTAGAAAACAATAATCTTAAATACCAAGTTTCTGAACTTGGAAAAGTTGACCTAGGTGGTGGTGGTACCATTGCTTACATTTTAGCTAATAAAGGAATCGATGTAATTGATTGTGGCGTAACTGTCTTATCAATGCATTCTCCATTTGAAATTACTAGTAAATTCGATATATATACAGCTTATGAGTTTTATAAGTTATTTTATGAAAATTAGATTATTAAAACAAAAAAATCATGCTTAGGTGAATTATAAAAATTTACACCTCTTGCATAATTCTTCTGTTTTTTTATTGCTTTTAAAACCTTTTTGCATGTTTATTACTACTTCTTTTTTCATAACATCATCTATCTTTTCATTAAATATATTACCTAAATTTATTATTCCCTCTGAATCTAAACAGCAAGGCACAATTGTTCCATCCACCAAAATTCCTATATGATCCTTTAAAGCATAACAAGTACCAATTTCATTAAAATACTTATTTTCTAAGCTTGGCCAAATAAACTCTTTAGATATACTTATAAAAACATTATCTTCTATTTTAAAATCTTTAGAATTTAAAGTTATGTTAGTATGATGATGTTCATTAATCATTTCAATCATTTTTTTACTATCTTTATTATTTACCCAAAAGCGGTATGATATAAAAGTATGGTTCTTCAAGTTATCCACAGCAAAAAAGATGTTTTGTAGATACTTTTCCACCGTTATATTGTATTTAGAATTAAAACTATGTAAGGATATGTTAAGTTGTCTAATGTTTTTATTTAAAGCAATTTTATCAATTAAATATCCATTCGTTGTTATGTTAACATAAAAATCTTTTGAAGCTTCATTAATTAATGCGTTTATCTTAGGATGAAAAGTTGGTTCTCCTAGAATATGAAAATATAAATACTTTGTATGTCCTTTTAGCTTTTTTAAAATAAGCTTAAATTCTTCCATACTCATAAATTTTTTTGACCTATTATTTCTTATACAAAAGTCACAGCTTAAGTTACAATTATTTGTTATTTCTATATATACTTTTTTAAACATATTTACCTCAAAACTAAAAGCCACCAAAGTGGCCTTTATACAGCTTTAAATTAACATACTTAAGCGTCCTTGTCAACCTTATCTATTTCAAATAATTATCAGCTACGTAACCATTTTTACCCTTATAGATGACTTTGCTCCAACTATATCCATCAGAATTAATTTCTTTTTCATGCAAAACTGTTACTTCACTATTATAAGGTAAAAGTTTTATTTTTTTAGAATTAAGATTTGCCGAAGATCTAAACCATAGTCCCTTTTTAGCGTTTACTTTTTTTGATTTTAATACTAAGTTAGTGTTTTTATTTGTATAAGCTAAACTAATCCATCCAGCACCACTTTTTAATTTACCCCATCCATTTTTTTCTTCAATAATTGTGTATATTCCTTTATCCGTTATTTTCCCATTAACCTCATAATTAGTACCAGCGCCATTTCTAATATTTAAAACACTAGCAGTTATTCTAACTTTATAAAGTTCAACTACTGGTTTAGAAACTATGTTAGAATTACCAAACTCAGTTTTTATAAGATCTAAAAATCTATTCCATCCCATATCAAGAGTTCTATGAGGACAATACTTATTCATATAATCTTGATGTTTAGTTACTTGCTTTAAATTCCAACCATATCTTTTTAATATATCAACAATTAATTTAACGGCGTTTTCTTCAGATTTTATAAATTTGGTACCACCACTTTTTGAATAACAAATTTCAATAGAAATTCCTTCTCTATTTCCTTTTCCTTTAGAACCATCACCAGCATTCCATGAATTTCTATTTTCTTCTATGCCCTGAACTACCTCTACATCATCTACCGCATAGTGAAATGAAACCTTATTATTATTTCTTATCATATATGATATTTCATTTCTTGCAGATGCATCATTTGCAGTATTATGAACAACTATTCTAGTAGGATTCATTTTATAAGGACATTTTATTGAGTATTTATTCTCACTAACTAAGTTTTTAATAACTTTCATTTTAAACCACCGCTTAAAGCATTAACAGCACTTTCTATTAATATTTCAAGTTCAGTTTCACTGATACTTAACTTTCTTTCCTTTAACCATTCTAAAGCCTTCTCTTTAGCTTTTTGTAGTTTTTCTTCACTATTTAACATAGCACTTTTAGAAACTTGTTCAACGTATTTAACCGTTAAATCAACAATTTCTTTTTTAGCTTTATCATTTACAATTTTATTATACGTTGTTTTTATCATTAATCCAACATAGCTGAAAACACCACTAATGATTGTTGTAACAATTAATAATAAGTTTTCCCTAATTGCATCCATAATATGCCTCCTATATTATATTTAAAACATTATACTAAATTAATTTAGCAATGCTTTTACTATATAATATGAATAACATAAAATCATACTCATGACGTAAACCATTAAAAATTATAAAAACTCAAACTATCAAAGTTTGAGCCTATTTTAATTATTTTATTTTAATTATTTCACTTACTTCATCATCAACATAACTAATGTTTAATGTGTCTCCTTCAGTTACAAAAGGCAACACTTTTTTATTAACAGCAATTGACACAAAGAACTTTTTATCAAAAGTATCTGTTATAAAATAATAACTATTACCATCAATGTTAGCACTTACAATCGTTTTTATAACAATGCTTTTTTCTAACAAATCACTTTCCAAAGCATCAGTTTTAGTATTTAATAAGTAATTCTTACTAGCTGCTTCAATTCCCTTTGAAGCATCAGTTACTACTACTTTTTGGTAATCTGCAACATCAACAAAAGCGTACATTTTTACTAATCCGGCATTATCTTTCAATGAAATAAGGTATGTTGGCTTATTGTTTAAATTAATAAGAAGTGGGAAAGAAGCCTCATATTTCATCTGCTGAACCTGTCCTTTTGCACTTGCCATCGCCGAATATTCCTCAGCCCCTGGAGCTGAATAGAAATTAGTTTTTTTAGTTCTTAAGTTTGTTAAAATAAAGCCTAAATTTGATGCATCTGACGTAGCTGAAGTAATTCCAGTATATAGATATACATCATCATCCATTACAGTATAATTATATCCAGTTGTAGTTACCACAACGTTCTTTTGTCCAAAAACAGAGTTTAAAAATCCTTGTTTAAATTTACCCCAATCATCTACTTGCTCAATAATTAAATCAGCTGGATAAACGTGATCAACCCATTTTGGAATATTATTAACTTTGTATTTTTTACTTTCTCCTGTAATTGAATTAACCATAATTATTCCGGATACTTTCTCTTTTAAATTAACACCAGTATACTTTATCGTTGGAATAATCCAGAAAGGATTACCTTTTTCATCTATTTCAAAATTTCTTTCTCCTAAAATATCAGTTGGATATTTAAAACGAACATGACGATTTAAATTTTTAGAAAGGTATGCTGAAGGCATATACTTCATTCCATTATCCAATTTTATAAGTTTAGACTCCCCTGTTACTGAATTAACAATAATGTAACCTTTTACACCGCGTTTATGGTTTGAAAAATATTTAAATATACCATTATATTCTAATGGTGTTACCCTAACTATATCACCTTTATAATTAATTTGAGTATATAAATTAGATACGTAAAATTGAGAAACAAGCTCTGGCATTTGTCCCATCACCCTGTCACCTAACTTTTGGCTTGAATCCTTATCTAATAAAGGAAGTGCGTTAAAATCTACTGGTTTAACATTTTTAATAAAACTACCTGTTTCATCAATTACTATCCTTCTTGCGTAACTTTTAGAATTAAATAATGGTGATAGAATAAAATTAGTTAATGTTATTAAAACAATAATTCCAGATATAAAAATTAAAATATAACCAGAAAGTTTAGAAGAATTACGAAGGTTTTTTAATTTTACTCCCGATAAAATAGTGTTTATAAATATAAAAATTATTAACAATAAAAATACATACTCCCAAAAAAGTAATGATGTTATGTTAATTGGTGGCAACATTAAATAATATGTTATCAATCCAATCATTAAAGTTAATGCCAAACTTATAATATTTTTTTTATTATTTTTCATATTTATCTCCTCTTTTTTAACTATTTCTAGTATAACATGTTTTTATGAATTTGTTACTTATCATTTAATTCATTTTATTTTTAAACTAGCTCTTCCTTTAAAATAGGCATGGGAATTCACATAAATATTATATGGTACATTAAGTAAGAACATTTCCTGCTTTACACAAAAAAAAGATTAATCGAAATTAACCTTTTCATATATTTAAGTCGATTAGTTCGACTAATTTCATTTGGTGGAGCTGACGGGAGTCGAACCCGTGTCCGAAAGCCAAGCTACTTAAGCGTCTACAAGTTTAGTTAGCTTTTAAATTTAATTAATAAGCAAAGGGGGCTAACGCACCTACTTACTAACGAGTTTAAAAAAATTCATTTACTATTTGCTAAACAAAAATAGTAATATAACTCACTAAAATGAGCCCCTTAAAAAGTTCGTGAGTAAAATCTCAAAAGGAGCGCTCCGCCTTAATTAAGCAGCGAAAGCCAATTTATAATTATTGTTATTTATTTTATGTTTGCGTATAAGGATCGCCACCCACTTGCTTTCTTAAGCTCTACAGTTCCCGTCGAAACCATGACAGCCCCATATAAAAATAGTATAACACAAATTAATGTTTTTATTGCTATATTTTGTCTTTTTTTGTATAATAATTACGGTGATGAAAATGAATAAAGAAAACGACATTGAAGTGTTAAATTTTGAGAATGAAAAAAAGAGTCATATGGTAATATATAAACTAATACCGATATTATTGATCCCATTTCTTTTTGTGTTAACTATAATATCGCTTCATAGTACTAAACTAATAATTAAACCACTTAATTATATTATAATGGTTTTACTATTTTCTTTAATACTTATTTACGTAGTAGGATTATTCAAATATAAAAAAAAGAAAAAAAAGAAAAAACTATTAAAAGTTGTTATTCCTATTTTAATAACTATTTATATACTAGGATGTACTTGTTTTACCGGATTATTATATGGTCCTTATAAAAACTTCAGGGAATGGCTTATATCAACTTCTATGGCAACAATGAATCATCAATACTTATGCGAATGGTTTTACAGTAACAAAGAAATTAAAAAAGTATTGAAAAATAATTATGTTATTGAAGTTGATGAAACAACTGATACTGATTTAATTGATGTTGATAAAGAAATTCATTATAAGAATGAATATGAAAAACAAATTCTTGATCATCAAAAAGATGAAGAATACAAGATAATTGATTTAACAGTTAATGGATGTAATGGCCATTTAGTGGCTATTTATGACCCTTCTATGGTAAAGGTAGCAGTTACAAGAGGATTAGGTAGTTATGGTCAGTACGTGACCACAATGGCGTCTAACAACAATGCTTTGGTAGCAGTTAATGGTGGAGGATTTTTTGATCCTGGTAATTCCAGTACTGGAGGATGGCCTACTGGAATAACTATTGCTAACAATAAAATAGTTACAGATAACAACTATAGTAGTTATACTCAAAATGGTGGATTAATTGGATTTAATAATGATAACGTTTTAGTTCTAATGAAAACAACTACAGCAAGAGAAGCAATAAACAATGGCATTAGAGATGCTGTTTCATGGGGTCCATTCTTAATTGTTAATGGCAAACCTTCATTCATAAAAGGAAATGGGGGCTGGGGATATGCTGCTAGAACAGCAATTGGTCAAAGAGAAGATGGAATTGTTTTATTAGTAGTAATAGATAGTAATTCAACTAGAACTAGGGGTGCTGATATGGTTGATTTAACTGAGATTATGCAAAACTATGGCGCAGTTAACGCCGCTAATTTAGATGGTGGAACATCTAGCGTTTTAGTACTACCAGCGGCAGAATCATTAAAGTACATTCCATCTTGTGCAAAAGATTATTGCTATATTAATGACCCCGTAGACTCTACATTAACACATAAAACAAGAGGTATAGCAACTTCAATTATTGTTACAAAATAAAAAGTAGGCAGTTCTCTTTTCTTGAGAATGTCTACTTTTTTAATTGTACTTTATTTTTTCATTTTCTCTTTTAATATCTTTTTCTTTTAATGATTGTCTTTTATCATAAAGTTTTTTACCTTTTCCAAGTCCTAAAAGCACCTTAGCCCTACCTCTTTTAAAATATACTTTTAAAGGCACCAATGAATATCCTTCTTTACTAACTTTCTCATCTAGTTTAAAAATGTCTTTCTTATGAATCAAAAGCTTTCTAGTTCGTCTTTCTTCATGATTAAAACGATTTCCTTCTTCATAAGGAGAAATAAACATGTTTATTAAAAACACTTCACCATCTTTTATCTTAGCATGGCATTCTTTTATGTTACAGCTACCTCTCCTAATTGATTTTATTTCAGTACCCGTTAAAACAATACCAGTTTCATAAGTATCTTCAATAAAATAATCAAAGTTAGCTTTCTTATTCTTTATTTCAATCATTAATATTCACCACCTCTACCATGTTAGTATATTTATTTAGAATACTCTTGTATTTATTATAATATAATTCATAGTTTTTTAAAATATTATTATTTAACATTGTATATGGATATATTTTAAAATTACGTGGTATCGAATATGAAAACGAGGTATATATTAAGTTAGCTTTTATATTACTAAATTCTATTTTACCGTTTTTCTTATTAATATCTAAATTAATAAGTGCTCCTGTTAACTTATCTTTAGTATCTTGCGCCGAAATAAAATTACCTAAAGAATAAAAAACTAAAGTATCATTAACCATTTGAACCGGTTGAATTAAGTGAGAATGATTACCAACTATAAGATTAACTCCTAGCGACGATAAATAATTAGCTATTTCTCTTTGCCCTGCAGTTTCATTGGTATAATATTCTTCACCCCAATGCATTGCAACAATAATTAAATCAACCTTATTTTTAATTCTATCAATATCACTTTTAGCTTTTTCATTAGAGTATACGTTTGTTAAATATTCCTTGCCAAGTGCTGGATTTAATCCGTTTGTTATTGTAGTATACGATAGCATTGCATACTTTATACCGTTTTTTTCTTCTATTCTTATGTTGTTTCTTTCTTCTAACGAAGCAGCCTCTCCTGAAGTATAAACGCCTGGAAAGGTTTTCCAAAATGCTACTGAGTTTAATACTCCTTCTTCGCCTTTATCCAAAGTATGATTATTAGCAAGGCTGACCATATTAAAACCAACTTCAACCATATCCGTGCCTATTTCATTAGGAGAATTAAACCTTGGATACGAAGAAATCCCAAGTTTACTACCACCAATGTTACTCTCCTGATTATAATAAGCTAAATCCCTATTCTTAATCAAACTAGCAACCTCAGTAAACATTTTACTAAAAGAATACGTTCCATCCGCATTTAACGCATCCTTATAAACATAACTATGAATCAAACAATCTCCTACTAAAGTCATTGATAATTTGTTTGACGAAACTTTTTTTGTGGTAATTTTAGGAATAACTACCTTTTTTGAAACAGACTTATTATTTTGGCAATAAAGAGTATGCATAAGTACGATTGCTATAAAAATTATTGCCATTAATAATAAGTATTTATTCCACTTTTTTAATTTCTTTCGCTTTTTCATCATCATTAGCACTTTCTATAACCAATCCAAAATCAACAAAAGATTCTTCTTTAGAAGCAGATTTAACAATAACTTTTATCTTTTGTCCAATTCTATACATTTTTTTGGTTTTCTGTCCAATCACACTCATCGTTCTTTCATCATATATAAAATAATCTCCCGGTATATCAGAAATCTTAATAAGACCTTCCACCATGTTAGGTAGCTGAACAAAAATCCCAAAAGATGCAGCTCCACTTATCATTCCTTCATACTCTTCTCCAATATGATCCATCATATACTCAGCCATTTTCATGCTCTCGACTTCTCTTTCACAATCAACCGCGTCTTTTTCTTTTATTGATGCATGCTCCGTTAAAACTGGCAAATAATTTTTCCAGTACTCAACTGTATCTATTGATACATCTTTATTAAATAAATAGGTTCTTAACAAATGATGTACCGTTGTATCAGGAAAACGTCTAATTGGTGAAGTAAAATGAGTATATATTTTACTAGCAAGACCATAGTGACCAATGTTTTCTGGATCATAAACAGCCTTTTGCATTGTTCTTAACATCAACGTAGTAAGAATTGGAAATTCTGGTTTATCCCTTAGTTGGTCTAATATTTGTTGCATAGATTTCGAATGATTAATATTTATTTTTCCAGTAACATGATAACCTAACATGTTAATAAAGTTAATAAAATCATCAACTCTTTCTTCTTTTGGAATTCCATGAACACGATATATAAAAGGCAAATTCATCCAAAATACATGACTTGCAACTGTTTCATTTGCAACAATCATAAAGTCTTCAATTATTTTTTCGCCTACTCCTTTATCTCTTAATACGATGTCAATAGGTTTTCCGTTTTCATCAGCAATAATTTTAGCTTCATCAGTATCAAAGTCAATATAACCACGATCAATCTTGTTTTTTCTTAAAACATCTGAAAGTTCTTTCATTAAACTCAAATCACCAGTAAAGTCTTCATATCCTTCTACAATTTCATTCTTTTCTAAAAACTTATTAACGTTAGTATAAGTCATTTGTTTTCTTGATCTAATTACACTCTCATAAATACTGTGTGATACAACTTCACCTTTAGAATTGATTTCCATAATACAACTTTCACTTAACCTATCAGCAGCTGGATTTAAAGAGCATATTCCGTTAGATAGCTTATGTGGTAACATTGGTACTACCCTATCAACCAAATATACGCTTGTTCCTCTTTCATAAGCTTCTTCATATATTTTACTTCCTGGCTTAACATAATAAGAAACATCCGCTATATGAACTCCTAATTCATAGTTACCATTTTCAAGCTTTTTAATTGATATAGCATCATCTATATCCTTAGTATCATCACCATCAATTGTAAAAATAGTTTCGTTTCTAAAATCCTTTCTTCCTATCATTTCTTCTTCTGATACTTCGTTAGGTAGTAATTCTACTTCCTTCATAACTTCATCACTAAACTTATCACTAAAAGCATGTTTGTAAATTATTGATTCTATATCTACCCCTGGATCATTTTTATGACCAATAATAGTAATTATTTCACCTAAAAGAGTGTTCTTATCTAATTCTTTAATAACGTTAACAACAATTTTATGCCCATCAACAACGTTTTCACATGACTCTTTAGTTAAAATTACTTTTTGCTTAAATTTTTTATCATCACATATAAAGCTTCCCTCACCGTTAATTACGTTATATTCTCCTACTAGGTTTCCATAGCTACGGTTCGCAATTCTAAGTACTCTTCCCTCAAACCTATTACCAGCTTTTTTATTAGTTATTTCGGCAATCACTGTATCGCCTTCAGTTGCCCCATTTAATGACTTTGCATCAATATATATATCAGGTTCTTCCTGCATCAATATAAATCCATACCCTTTGTCATGTACTGTTATCTTTCCTTTTTTTAAATGACTATATTCAAATGCCATGTATTTATCTTTATTAGTTCTATACACTAAAAGGGCACCTTCTAACTCATTTAAAACCATAATTAAATCTTGTATCTCCGAAGCACTTTCTAGTTTCAAAATATCCTTTAATTCAATTATCGTATATGATCTTTCTTGTTCTTTTAAAACATTTAAAATTCTGTCTTTCATAATGCACCTCCAGCATTTTCTTCTTATATATATATTATAAAATAAAAAGGGCTTTTATATAAGCCCAAATTTAATTACATGTCCATAATTATACACACAACAAATAATATAGCACCTAAAAGGTATGTAAAGCGAGTAATAAAAAGTTCTCCACCACGTTCTTTACGATTCATAAATAAGTCTGAATTACCACCTTGAATTATATTAGATGTGCCTTCTGCTTTTCCACTTTGTAATAATACGATTACTATTAACAATATTGAAACAATTAATAAAAGTGTTTGCATAATCAGCCTCCTTGCTCATACAAGTATATATTACCATAAAACTAATGAAAAATCAAAGAAAATTATGTTGTTTTTCAAGTTCTTCTTCAATTCTAAGTAACTGATTATATTTACATATTCTTTCAGTTCTAGACATTGAACCGGTTTTGATTTGTCCTATATTTAAACCAACTGCTAAGTCACTAATGATAGTATCCTCAGTTTCTCCACTTCTATGTGAAATAATGGTTTTATAATTATTTTCTTTAGCTAGGTTAATAGTTTCTATTGTCTCAGTTATAGTACCGATTTGGTTAACTTTTATCAATATTGAGTTACCAGCTTTTTGATTTATTCCTTTTTGAAGGTACTCTTTATTTGTAACAAAAAGATCATCTCCTACTAACTGAATCTTGTTTCCTAGCTTTTCTGTTATTTGACTAAATCCAAAAAAATCGTTTTCGTCAACCGGATCTTCTATTGATACAATTGGATATTTATTTATTAAATCTTCGTAATAAGAAATAAGTTCTACAGTCGATAATTTTTTTCCTTCACCACGCATCTTATAATAACCATCTTCATAGAACTCTGAAGCTGCTACGTCAATTGCTAAATTAACGTCTTTTCCTGGCTTGTATCCAGCTTTTTCTATAGCTGTCATAATTAATTCAAACCCCATAGCATTAGATTCTAAATTAGGTGCAAAACCTCCTTCATCACCAACTGAAGTAGCTAAATTTTTTTCTTTTAAAACCTCCTTTAAACTATGAAACACTTCTGATCCTATTCTTATTCTTTCTTTTACTGTATTAGCTTGTGGAATAATCATGTATTCTTGAAAATCAACGTTATTATCAGCATGAGCACCACCATTTAAAATATTTATCATTAAAGATGGCATTGATAAGGTGTTTCCCAAATAATGATATAATGGTTTATTATTAATAAGCGCTGCTGACTTTAAAACTGCCATTGATACTCCTAAAATAGCGTTTGCACCTAACCTTGACTTTGAAGTGGTTCCATCTAACTTTATCATAGCAAGGTCTATTTCCTTTTGCTTACGAGGATCCATCCCAATAACTAACTTTCTAAGTTCATTATTTACGTTTTCAACAGCCTTAAGAACACCCAAACCTTTATATCTATTTTGATCATTATCTCTTAATTCTAACGCTTCATTCGCTCCAGTAGAAGCTCCACTTGGAACAGAAGCTCTAGCTATCATTCCATTTTCTAAAATCACATCTACTTCTATTGTAGGATTTCCCCTTGAGTCTAAAATCTCCCTAGCCTTAACATCTTTTATATTCATACTTTCCTCCTATTTTCTTATTCTTAATTATATCATTTTTATGACATGATTTTTAAAAATATTATTAGACATGTAAATTGACTTTATCATTAATTATGGGTTATAATATAGTGTAAGAATAGGGGGATGTATATGGAAATTATACTTTTAGATGAACTAAGCTTTGATAATTTTGCAAATTTACACCCTGCCTATTGTTATTATCAAACAAGTGCTTATGGAAGTCTTATGGGTAAAAATGGATTTAATCCATACTATATTGGACTTAAAGAAAATGGTACTATTATAGCAGCAACTTTAATAATGGCAAAAATGGAACGTGGTAAATCCAAAATGGGATATTGTCCTCGAGGATTTTTAATTGACTGGAACGATTATGAATTAGTAAAAACCTTTACAGAACTAATAAAGGCTTTCTTATCAAAAAGAGGGTTTATATATTTGAAAATTGACCCGTTTATTATATATAAAGAACATAATCGAAAAGGGGAGTATCTTCCAAACTCTTTTTCAAACGAAGATTTTGTTAAAAATCTTCAAGATTTAGGATATATTCACTTGGGATATAACAATGGTTTTGAAGCGCAAAAACATCGATGGAATGCCATAAATAGAATTAATACTAATACTAAGCTTATGTATAATGAATTTGATAAAAGTACTAGAGATAAAATAGTTACTTCAGTTAAGGATGGTTGTAAGGTTTACCGTGGCAATATTAATGATTTAAACATATTATATTCACTTATAGATGATAAAAACAAACCACCAATTGATTATTACCTCGATTATTATGAGTTTTTTAGTCCTAATAATGGCTTTGAACTATATTTTACTAAGCTTGAATCCATTGATTATGTAAATTCTAGTAAAATTCTTTATGAAAAAGAAGAAGAAAAAAATAATGAGTTAAATTTAAAAATTCAAAATATAGATGAAGATAATAAAGAACAATTAATAAACGAAAAAATGAAGTCTGATGAGCTAATTGGAATATATAAAAAAAACATGTTAATAGCAATAAACTTATTCCAAAACTACCCAAGTGGAATTATAATAGCAGGAGCTGCTTTAATAAAGCACAAAGATGTAATAACATTTATTGCAAATGGCTATAATAAAGATTTTGAAGACCATTTTCCTAATTATTTACTTAACTGGTCAATCTTACAAGATGCTGCTGCTAAAGGATTTAAAACAGTTGATTTTAACGGAATTCATGGAGATTTTATTAACATCCAAGAACCATTAAAGATAGATTTTGCAAATGTAATTGTTGAATACGTTGGAGAATTTGATCTTGTAATAGATAAAAAAGCATATTATACTAATAAAAGTATTAATCCAATTTTAAACTGGTTAAACACTCCAATTTAAATTAGTCACGTGACTAATTTTTTTATAAAATAAAAAAAGATACCTAAGTATCTTTTTTTGTTATTTATTAATCTTTGTAACAACACCAGCACCAACTGTACGTCCACCCTCACGGATAGAGAACTTAGTACCATTTTCAAGTGCAATTGGAGCGATTAGCTCAACTGAAATTGAAACATCATCACCTGGCATAACCATTTCTGTTCCTTCTGGTAGTGTAACAACACCTGTTACGTCAGTAGTACGGAAATAGAATTGAGGACGATAATTTGTGAAGAACGGAGTATGACGTCCACCTTCATCTTTACTAAGTACGTATACTTGAGCTTCAAAATTAGTATGTGGAGTAACTGAACTTGGTTTCGCAAGTACTTGACCACGTTGTACGTCTTCACGAGCAATACCACGTAATAATACTCCAGCATTATCTCCTGCTTCAGCATAATCTAATTGCTTACGGAACATTTCAATTCCTGTTACAACAGTCTTCTTTGTATCATGTAAACCAACTATTTCAACTTCATCATTTAATTTTAATTGTCCACGTTCAACACGTCCTGTTACAACCGTACCACGACCTGTTATTGTAAATACGTCTTCAATTGACATTAAGAAAGGTTTTGCATTATCTCTTTCAGGAGTTGGAATCCATTCATCAACTGCATTCATTAAATCATCAATCTTAGCTTCATATGTAGCATCTCCTTCAAGAGCTTTTAAAGCTGATCCACGAATAACTGGAGTATTATCTCCATCAAATCCATATTTAGATAATAATTCACGAACATCCATTTCTACTAATTCTAGCATTTCTTCATCATCAACCATATCACATTTATTCATGAATACAACCATACGAGGTACTCCAACTTGACGAGCAAGTAAAATGTGTTCACGAGTTTGTGCCATTGGTCCATCTGTTGCTGCTAAAACTAAGATTGCTCCATCCATTTGTGCAGCACCAGTAATCATGTTCTTAACATAATCAGCATGCCCTGGACAATCAACGTGTGCATAGTGACGTTTGTCAGTTTCATATTCAACGTGTGCAGTATTAATAGTTATACCACGAGATTGTTCCTCTGGGGTACCATCAATTGTTGCATAATCCTTGAATTCACCTAAGCCTTTTTCAAATTGTCTTTTTGTGATCGCTGCTGTTAAAGTTGTTTTACCATGGTCAACGTGTCCGATAGTACCAATATTAACATGTGGTTTAGAACGATCAAATTTTTGTTTTGCCATTTAATATTCCTCCTTTTAATTATTACATATCTATTTTATCTAATCTAAGGAAAAATATCAAGTACTTTCCCTTATGATTATTTGTTATTAAGCGCCATTCTTCTTGGCGATACCTTCGGCAATGCTTCTAGGCACTTCTTCATAGTGGTCAAAAAGCATCATAGAAGTTCCACGGCCTTGAGTATTAGACCTTAAGCTTGTAGCATACCCAAACATTTCAGATAATGGTACAAAAGCGTTAATCTTAAGTGCATTACCTTGAGATTCTTGTCCAATTGGACGTCCTCTTCTTGATGTAACATCACCCATTACGTTACCCATATATTCTTCTGGAGTAACAATGTCTACTTTCATTATTGGTTCAAGAAGAACTGGTTTACAGTTATTCCTAGCTTCTTTTAAAGCAAGTGAAGCTGCAACTTTAAAAGACATTTCGTTTGAATCAACATCATGGTATGAACCATCATATAACGTTGCTTTAACATCAATCATTGGATATCCAGCTAAAATACCAGTTTTTAATGCTTCCTGAATTCCCTTATCAACTACTGGTATGTATTCACGAGGAACAACTCCACCAACAATTGCATCAACAAATTCGTAACCTTTATCTTTATTTGGTTCAAACTTAACCCATACGTGTCCATATTGACCACGACCACCAGATTGCTTAATATATCTACCTTCACAATTACCAGCTATAGTTAACGTTTCACGATAAGCTACTTGTGGTTTACCAATGTTTGCATCAACACTAAATTCTCTTTTCATTCTGTTTACTAACACATCTAAGTGTAGTTCACCCATTCCTGATATAATTGTTTGTCCTGATTCTTGATCTGTTTCCGCCCTAAAAGTAGGATCTTCTTCTGCTAACTTTTGAAGAGCAACAGACATTTTTTCTTGATCTCCCTTTGACTTTGGCTCAATTGCTATTGAAATAACCGGATCAGGAATAATCATTTTTTCAAGAATTACTGGATGCTTTTCATCACATAAAGTATCACCCGTAGTAGTGTTTTTAAGTCCAACAGTTGCTGCTATATCGCCTGAATATACTTCTGTTATATCAGTACGATCATTAGCATGCATTTGTAAAATACGTCCAATTCTTTCTCTTACATCTTTATTTGCATTAAGAACGTACGATCCACTGCTTAGTTTACCTGAATAAACACGGAAGAAAGTTAGTCTTCCAACAAAAGGATCCGTCATTATTTTAAATGCTAAAGCCGAAAAAGGTTCAGAATCAGATGCATGTCTTAATACTTCATTTTCTTTTTCATCATGACCTTTAATTGATTCAACATCAACTGGTGATGGTAAATAATCAATAACAGCATCAAGCATTAACTTAACACCCTTATTTCCTAAAGCTGATCCACACATTACTGGAAACATTTCAACTGCTAAAGTACCTTTTCTTATTGCTTTTTTAATAAGATCAACCGTAACTTCAGCTCCTTCTAAATATTTTTCCATTAGTTCTTCATCAAAATCTGCAGCAACTTCAATTAACTCGATTCTTTTTTGATCAACTAATGCTTTTAAATCAGAAGGTATTTCTACTTCAACCGTATTTTCTTCAGGAAGGCCATCGTAATGATAAGCTTTCATGTTAACAATATCAATTATTCCAGTAAATTCTGATTCTGCTCCTATTGGCCATTCAATTGGAACTGCTTTAACGCCTAATCTTGACTCAATGCTCTTTAAGCTCATTTCAAAATCGGCACCCATCTTATCCATCTTATTTGCAAAAACAAGTCTAGGTACTTTCATTTCAGTTGCTTGTCGCCATACGTTTTCAGTTTGTGGTTCAACGCCAGCTGCAGCATCAAGCACTGTTACAGCACCATCAAGTACCCTAAGCGAACGTGTAACTTCTATTGTAAAGTCTACGTGTCCTGGTGTATCAATGATGTTTAATCGATTACCCTTCCAAAATGCAGTTGTTGCTGCAGAAGTAATGGTAATACCACGTTCTTTTTCTTGGTCCATCCAGTCCATTTGGGCTGCACCATCATGAGTTTCCCCAATTTTGTGAATCTTATGAGTATGGAACAAAACACGCTCTGTACATGTGGTTTTACCAGCATCAACGTGAGCCATAATACCAATGTTACGTGTATTTTCTAACGAATATTCACGAGCCATATACTAATCTATCCTTTCCTACCAACGATAATGTGCAAACGCTTTATTAGCTTCTGCCATTCTGTGTGTATCTTCTTTCTTTTTAACCGCTGCTCCAGTTCCTTTTGAAGCATCAACTAATTCATTTGCTAATCTTTCAGCCATAGTTTTTCCACCACGCGTACGAGCAGCTTTAACTAACCAACGAAGGGCTAAAGCTTGCGCTCTATCTGGTCTAACTTCCGTTGGAACTTGGTAGTTAGCTCCACCAACACGGCGAGCTTTTACTTCCAAAGATGGAGTAATGTTTTCCATAGCTTTTTTAAAAACGTCATTAGCATTTTCTCCAGTTCTTTCATGAACCATATCAAATGCTGCATAAACGATTGTTTCTGATTTACCACGTTTACCATCCAACATAATTTGGTTAATTAACTTAGTAATAACCTTTGAACTATATACTGGATCTGCTAACACGTCTCTTTTAACAGCACGTCTTTTTCTCATATTATTTCTCCTTTCAAATATTTATTACTTTTTAGGTCTTTTAGTACCATACTTAGATCTACCTTGTTTACGGTCTTGTACACCTGCAGTATCTAGAGTACCTCTTATAATATGATAACGTACTCCAATTAAATCCTTAACACGGCCACCTCTTATTAGAACAACACTGTGTTCCTGTAAGTTATGTCCTTGTCCTGGTATGTAAGCCGTTACTTCATATCCGTTACTTAAACGAACACGAGCATACTTACGCAATGCAGAGTTTGGCTTCTTAGGTGTCATTGTCCCAACACGAGTACACACACCACGCTTTTGCGGTGAGTTTGCTTCGTAAGTTTTTCTAGCTAAAGAATTATTTCTAATACCTAAAACTGGAGATTTACTCTTACGATTTTTATTGGATCTCTTATTATGAACTAATTGATTAATAGTAGGCATAATATCTACTCCTTTCTTAACACACTACCTGGTGTTTCATTAATGATATAATTTTAAGTCTTACTAATAAAAGCAAGACTTAAATAATCAGCTCTATTAATATAACATTTTTTATTGATAAAAGTCAATGAAATTATACTGTTTTCAATAAAAAAAGTACCATTTATGCTTCTTCTTTATTTTTATTACTTTTTAAGCCATATTTTTGGTTAAATTTTTCGGCTTTACCAGTTTTAGATTGCATTGTTGTTTTTCCTGTATAATATGGATGACATTTTGAACATACTTCTAAGTGAATCTCATCATTTATTGATTTTGTTTCAAACGTTGCTCCACAAGTACAAGTTGCTTTTGAATTTTTGTAAATACTTTCTGTTTTTGGCATTTTAACTGCTCCTTTCGCCATGACTAATAAAAAGTCATAGAATTTAAAATCCTTTATATTATAACAAGCTTATCATTATTTTGCAAGCTTTTTCTCTTTAATAAGAAAAGTAATATCATCAGCAATTGCTTTATAACCTTCCGCTGTTGCATGTATTTCTAAAAAATCAGGTAAATAAGTTTTATTATTTAAAAATTCCTTATGGATATCAACAAAGGTCATATCATACTTACTTGCTAAGCTTTTCATTTTACTGTTACCATACTCTATCATCGGTTCAATCGTTGTTGCCAAATTATGTGAAAATGATGTAAACGGGTTATAAAATCCAAGAACCATAATTTCTTCTTTGCAGTTTTTTCTAAGTAAGTATAGTAATTTGTTAACGTCAGTCATAACTTCATCAATATATTTATAAACACTATTTAGCTTATCTAAATCAAACTCGGTACCAATATTAAGCTTATAAAACAAATCATTGGCCCCAATGCTTACGGTAACTAAATCTGCTTTTATAAGCGCGTTTTTTATAGTAAGCTCCTTACCATTTTCTTTTATTTTTTTGTTTTCCTCCACATCCTTTATCAAGTCGATACTAGAATAACCGCTTTTTGCAAAGCCTTTCGTATAAAACTCTAAAGTTTTATCTTTTTTTAAATAATCCTTTACATAATCTCCATAACTTTTATCTATCGTATTATATGGTGTTTGTCCGGCAGCTAAAGAATCACCTAGAGATAAATAATAAATTTTTTTATCTAATGTTACAATATATATAATTGCAATTAATATTGTAACAACAACAAAACCTATTAATAATTTATATCTTCTTTTCATAATTCACCCCACAAAAAAAATAGTATTACTACAATACTATTTTATTTCTTCTAGAGTGATTTTAGCACCAATTTTAGTTAATTTTTCAATTATGTTTTCATACCCTCTTAAAATGTAATCAGCATCTTCTATTATCGTTTTACCATCGGCAATTAAACCTGCTATAACCAGTCCAGCCCCCGCTCTTAAATCAGTTGCCTTAACCTCAGCCCCAGTTAATTTAGTAGGTCCTAAAATAACTGCCTTAGAATTTGTCAATATTTCGGTTGTTGCGCCCATAACATTTAATTCATTTAAATTTAAAAACCTATTTTCATATATTGTTTCAGTAATAACTGACTTTCCTTTAGATTGAGTTAATAAAGTGGCAAATGGTTGCTGAAGATCAGTTGGAAAGCCTGGATATACTTGAGTTCTTACGTTTGTTGCATTTAGTTTTTCTGGAGCACTTATTTTAATAAAATCTATTCCTATTTCTAGTGGTACTCCAACATCTTCAAGCTTTGATATTAATGACTCAACATGGTCTGGAATAACGTTTTTTATAATTACGTCTTTACCAATGACGCTTGCTAAAATCATATAAGTTCCTGTTTCAACGTAATCAGGTACTACTTCATGAAAGCAGGAATGAAGTTTTTCTACACCAATAATCTTTATTTCACTTGTTCCTGCTCCACTTATTTTAGCACCCATGTTGTTTAAAAAAGTGGCCACGTTTACAATATGAGGTTCTTTTGCCGCGTTAGTTATAACGGTTGTCCCTTCCGCCTTAGTAGCTGCAAGCATTATGTTTATAGTTGCGCCTACCGATGCAAAATCCAAATTAATTTTTGCTCCTTTTAATTTTTCAGCAGTTATTGTAAAAAAGTTATCTTTTTCTTCAACTGTAGCACCTAATGCTTCAAAACCTTTTAAATGTAAGTTAATTGGTCTAGCACCAATTGAACATCCTCCAGGAAAATATATTTCAACTTTTTTAAACTTTCCAAGTAATGCTCCCATAAAATAGTAGGAAGCTCTAAGCTTTTTAGCCACTCCTTCTGGTATAACTTTATTTTTGATTTTTGATGAATCAAAAGTCATTAAATCACCTTTTCTAGATACCTTAGCCCCTAAATGGCATAAAATTTCGTCTAACGCATCAATATCAGAAATATTTGGTATGTTTGCTATTGTTACTTCTTCATCACATAGTACCGCGGCTGGAACAAGGGCTACCGCGCTATTTTTTGAACCACTTATCTTTATTTCTCCACTTAACGTGTTGTTTCCTTCGATTATTATTTTATGCATGTGTACCTCCTATGTAGCTTACATAATATTCTATTATATTTATTGTTTTTAGTGATTAATTAGCCTTGTTTTTTGATTCTAAAATTATGTTTTTACAATGGATAATATTCTTTATAGCCTTTTCTCCTGATGCTATTATTTTTCTCGGATCATATATATCATCATTATTATTAATAAAATCTTTTACCGCATTTGCCCAAGCCACTTGTAAATCAGTGTTAATATTTATTTTACTAACACCACAAAAAACTGCCGTCTTAATCTTATTCTCATCAAGACCGCTAGCACCATGAAGAACCAATGGAATTCTTATGCTTTTACTTATGCTCCCTAATAATTCAAAATCAATTTTTACTGCTTCTTTATAAATACCATGTGAATTTCCAACTGCTGGTGCTAAAACATCAACACCTGTTTGATTATAAAAATTAATTACATCATCTAAAGAAGTTTCTTCATAATTATCAAGTTCTCCGATTTCAGCTTCTACACTAACATTTTTCCCCTTGGCATATTCAATTACATCTATTATTATTCTAACGTTTTCTTCAATACTTTTATTAGAAGCATCAATCATTACTGAGGTAAATCCACTGTCTATTGCTTCTTTACAAGCAGAAAAACTTTTAGCATGATCCAAATGTAAAACAACTGGAATACTTATATTATTTATTAACATATTAACAAACGAAACAATAACTTTATACCCACCAAGATAACTAGCTGTAGTTTCACTAACCGCTAATATAACAGGACTTTTATCCTCATTACAAGCCTCTAAAATCCATTTTGTCCACTCTAAGTTATTAATATTATAAGCAGCAACTGCATAATGGCTGATTGATGCCTTTGTTAATACTGGATTTAAATTAACTAACATTATTATTCACCTTCTATATTAATTCTATTATTTTTTATCAATATAGTCAAATAAAAACACTAGAACATTCATTCTAGTGTATAGTCTATTATTTTAAAGTTTTTACTTTTTCTATCTTTGTAACGTCTTTATCAACATAAACAATTTCATCTTCATTTGCTTCAATCGTTGTTGATTCATATTGCTTTTGTAATGATGTGATTTCATCAGAATAACATGTTTCATCATCATATATTTCAATCGTTGTTGATTCATATTGTTTTTGTGATGCTGTTGTTTCACCTGTTGTTAATTCATATTGTTTTTGTAACGCTGTAGTTTCACCCGTTGTTGATTCATATTTGTTTTGTAATAATGCATCTTCATCAGAATAATATATTTCATCATCATATATTTCAATTGTTGTTGATTCATTTATTGACTCTCCACCCTTTGTTACTGTTTCCGTACCAACTGGTTTTCCGCCTGGATCAACTTCTATTCTTGATGGTAATGTTTCTGGTATTTTAGCCTTTTCCCCAATTTTTTCTTCAGCAACTTTCTCATCAGTTTTTGAATTAAAAGTTTTTTCATTAGTCTTAGTATCATTCTTTATATTCTTAGCATCATTTGGTACTTGTTTTTCAACCTTTTCACAGCCTTTATCTATCTCTTCATCTTTAGTAATTTTTTTAACCTTAATATAATTACCAGATAATAAAGAATCATAAATATTTTGTGTGTTTTTATCAAACTCAATTCTTTGTTCCTTAGTCATGTCTAAGAAAGTATTATTAAACGTAAATTTAGTTTTATCAACAGAAATCAAATATCCTACACCACTACTTAAATCATTACTATATAAATTAGTTAACATATCACGAATAAGATTTGATGTTTCTTTTTTTTCTTCAACGTTTCCTAATTGAACCTTTTCTAGAAATAAAGATACTAGCTTATCATATTCTAATGCCTTATCTCGATCTTTATAATCTTTTGCAATAAAATAATGGGTATAAATAAAATTTAAATCATTATTTATAACATTATTAACTTCTACCTTATCAATATTTGTTCTTAATAATTTTTCAACATCTAGCATCATTTTTTGGGCATATTTTAATGATGCTTTTTTAATTAACTCTGGTCTTTCATTTATAAGATAAATAATATCAATTATTTCTTCAACAGATACAGTTTTATCCGAAATTTCATACATGGCTGTTGCTCTTGCTAAAACTTCTTCATTAACATTAATATCAAACTCACTCCATATAAATTTTTCGTTTTCTAACTTAACAGTATCAGTAATTTGAACATCATCAGTATTATCTGTACCTTTTTTATTATGGCTAATTAAAGCTCCAATACCTGATATGGTTAAAGCTCCTGCTACTAGAGCAGCAGTTATCTTCTTACTTGATTCACCGTTAATTCCTTTATTTTTCACTCAAAATTCCCCCTTTTGTTTGAATGCCGATTATAATATCATATTACCTGATTTTTGTCAACATTTAGCAAGTACGTTATTACTTAAAGAATTAAATATTGTTAAGAAATTAAACCATGAAGGAAGTTACTAAGGAATTATATTGTGATCAAATACCTCTAGGCAAAAAAAATTAAAAAGCATTAATTTATATTATATTAAACCTAATAGCGGTTAATAAAACATTAATTATTAAAATAAAAAGATATTTATAATATAACTATTATAAATATCAACTAACAAACGGCAAATAAATTGCCTAAATA
>JAVXAN010000012.1:0-15392 GCA_036660495.1 Bacilli bacterium
ACTATATCTTTTTTCTTCAATATAATACGTTATACAAACAATTAGCGTTCCAACTGTTGCATATATTATATCAATCATTGTATCGGTTACCCCTGTTGTTAAAACATTTTGAGTATCTCCATTTAAAAGACAATCACTAGTAAATTCAAAGATTTCCCAAATCCCAGCGGCCATTAAGCTAAAAGCAAACATAAATAAAATGTTAAAAATAATATTCTTTTTTGTATATGAATTCATCCATACCATCACCATAAGTGCTAAAACAGCTGTTAAACTTCCCGAAATAAGATGTGTAAAAGAATCATACCACCAAATCATGTTATACACGTTAAACACACTACCTATTAATTGAGCAAAAACAACAAACATTAGATATACAAACTCAATTTTTTGTGGAAGGTGAACGTGAAATAAACTTCTAGCAATTCTAGGAAAAAACATAATTGGAATTATTGATAAACTAACTAAAATCCTTGAAGCATTATTATCACCAACCGCCTTAATAAGAAAAAACACACCTATCGCAACTGTTATATAGATTAAAAAATCATTAATTTTTTTCATATAATTAATCCTCCTAAATTAATTATATCATATTTAAAATAATATATTCAAACAGGTTCATTTTATTATGAGTATTTTTTGAGTTCTTGATAGCCAAGTTTCCTTATTAAGAATCACTTCATAATCATCTATTGAATCTCCACTTTCTGTCTTCCATGAATCCTTGTTTATTCTATATGGAATAAATCCTAATTTTCCACAAATTCTTTTTACCTTATTATTTCCATCAGAGTATGTACAAACAATATTATCATAGCCAGATTTAAACAAATAATTAATTACTACTGGTAGCAGCTCACTAATGTATCCATTATTCCAATAATCAGGATGAATTTTATAAATTATCTCAATAGAATTATTCTTTTTATCTTCATTATTAGTTAAAATATTACCAATTGGAAGATTTTTAAAATATATTATCCAGTCATACATATGAAGTTTTTTACACTTGTTATAATATGAATCAATACCGCTGGAAAAACACTTCATTATTTCCACAGATTCTTGTTTAACTGGAGCGTTTGATCCTATTAAACTTTTATAATCATATTCATAAACCTTAATAAAATCATTGATTGTTCCCTTTTTTAAAACTAAACGTTTTGTCTTTAGTTCAATCGTTTCGTAATTAAAATTACTCATACTACTTCACCTACCATTTTTATTAAACAGTATAATTATCTAACTGTATGGTTATTTATTATATCATCAAAAAACTATTAATCAATAACTTTTTAACTAATAATGTTTTTTTTTTCAAATTTGCTAATAAAGCTTGATAATTAGGAAATCTTTTGATATTATAATTATACAAGTCATGGCGATGTAGCTCAGCTGGCTAGAGCGTTCGGTTCATACCCGAAAGGTCGTGGGTTCAATCCCCTCCGTCGCTACCAAATAAAAAAATCGCACATATTTAAAGGTGCTTAAAAAAGATTGTTTAATAAAACAATCTTTTTCATTTGAAAACTTTACTTATTTTAGCAATCATACTTTGTAATAAAGGGGCTTTATATGTCTTTTTTGGAATCTTATCTTCAACTGCCCTTACTATTTGAATTACAATAGAACTTAAATCTTTTTTTGATATTAAACGCTTTAATAAATTCTCATATTTATAAATTTTATCTTTAACATTATAAAAGTATTTTCCTTCATCATACTTACTTTGTAAAATAACTTCATTAAAACCAGTATTATACATCCCAGGCTCTATTAATATAATTTTAACATTCTTATTAATAAGTAAAAGTTCATATTGCAACGTTTTTACTATTATGCTTATTGATGCTTTAGTAGCAGAATATATACTGAAAAAAGGAATTATTATATTAGGGGCAAGGGATGACATAATAATAATTCTTCCCTTATCTTTATTAATCATTTGTTTTAATACTTCTTGAAGTAATTCAAACGAAGAAAAAACGTTAACTTCAAAATTTTCTCTTACCTTGTTCATCTTTGCTTCAATTATCGAGCCACCAAGGCCAATTCCAGCATGATTTATTAATACATCGGCATCTAACTTAAGAGCCATTTTTCTATCTTCAGAATTTGTTATATCAAGTTTTATCACTTTTATATTATCTTTATCATTTAATTTTTTATTAACAACATCCTTTTGCTTATTTGTATGACACGACAAATAAACATAATGTCCTCTTTGTGCTAAGGTAAGTGCTAATAAGTAACCAATCCCAGATGCTGCGCCTGTTATTAATATTTTCAAAAAAATCACCATTAATATAATGATGATTTTTTAATTATTTATAACATTTTTTCAAAAGTATTTTCCAGTTCATAAATATTTGTACAACTCATAAAACAAATTACCGCGTTTTTATGTGTCAATAGTTTCCCCACTGTATCAATTGATATCTTTTCAGCAAATGGTATTCGCTCTATTAACGTATCACTAGAGGCCATGGGATAATCACTTTGTTTTTCCCTATCGCAGTGAATATCCATTACATAGGTTTTATCAGCTAGTGATAAAACTTCTATAAAATCATTCATTAAAGCTTCCGTTCTTGAATAAGTATTTGGTAAAAATACCGCAACTACTTCTTTATCTGGGTATTTCTGCTTTGCCGCTTCAATTGTAACTCTAATTTCAGTTGGATGATGAGCATAATCATCAATTGTTATAACATTACCAAATGTTTTTTCTTTAAACCTTCTTTTAGCATTAGTAAAGCTTTGTAACAAATCGTGAATAACATCATAACTAATACCCTGACTATCACAAATTGTAATACATGCTAAAGTATTTAAAACCATATGATTTCCATATAAAGGTATGTTAAAATGCCCATAAAAAACGTTTTTAATATAAACATCAAAATTACTTCCCTTGTTAGTAAGAACCACGTTTTCTGCTCTAACATCATTGTTTTTACTATATCCATAATAAATTATCTCTTTATCAGTTTTTATCTTTCTAACATTATTATCATCTCCACAAGCAATAATTATTTTAGCCTTATTTACAAACACTTCAAAAGTATTAATAATGTCATCAATTCCATTAAAACATTCAGTGTGTTCTAACTCTATATTAGTTAAAATTACATAATTTGGATGATATGCTAAAAAATGTTTTTGATATTCACAGGATTCTAAAACAAAAAGTTCGTTTTTCTTATTAGCATAACCACTACCATCACCAATAAAATAATTACATCCTTTGGTTGGCTTTAATACGTGAGCTATTAAAGAACTCGTTGTTGTCTTTCCATGCGTCCCACAAACTGAAATTGTTTTAAACATATTACTTAAATCACCCAATAAATCATTATATGGTTTTATTGTTAAACCTAAAGCTTTTACCCTTTTTATTTCAGGATGTTCACTACTAAAAGCTTTAGAATATGTAACAATAGTATCTTTATCAATATTATGTTCATTATCATAATATATTTTTATGTTTCTTTTATTTAATCCATCTTCTGTAAACTTATATTCTTTAACATCATCATATCCAGAAACATCATTTCCTAGATCAAATAATATTTGTGCTAACGTACTCATTCCTGATCCTTTTATACCTATACAATAATATTTCATACCATTACTCCTTTTAATATATTATATCACTTTTTATGTTTTTTTAAATTTTATGTTTAAAACTTTACAATGTATGTTATAATTTTCTTGTACCTGCCGGTATGGCGGAATTGGTAGACGCGCTGGACTCAAAATCCAGTGGTGGCAACATCATGTCGGTTCGAGCCCGACTACCGGTACCAAAAAAAAAACAGTCGAATAATTCGGCTTTTAAAATAAAAAGGATAATCTAAATTATTCTTTTTTATGTATATTTAATTTAACAATATTTTTATGTCAACATTATAATGCTGATATGAATATATATAAATAGTAATTCAAATAACTAAAGAGAGGAAAATTTAAATGAATAATGTGGATAAAATTGAGCAATTAAAGAAAGAAAATATTTTAGATTTAACCCATGATGAAATAAAACTGATTGATGACAAAGAAAAGTATGAAGTATATAAAACCATTTTAAGTGATGCAATTTGGAAAATTTACACGCTAGTAAACTGTAACGAAATATTAACATTATTAAAAATGGAAAAAAGAGTTACCCCAAGAGTTGTAATCAACTTATACAATAGTTATAATAAAGAAAAAGAAAAAAGCTTATAATAAGCTTTTATTTTTTTGACATAGTTTTAATTAATGATGTAATATCTTCAGTCATAGGTGATTTACCCTCAAAACTTCTTAAAATTTCTACTGGTAACGCAAAAATTATAGTATTTGATTGATCTGAAGAAATATCGTTAATTGTTGACAAAGTACGCAAATGCATAGCTCCTGGTGTGGTTGCCATAATATTTGCTGCTTTCGCCAAATTTTCAGCTGCCTCTACCTCACCTGATGCTTTAGTTATAACAGCTTGTTTTTCCCTTTCAGCTTCCGCTACCTTTGCAATTACACGTTTCATTTCTTCTGGTAAAGAAACATCTTTTAATTCAACATTTTCAACCTGAATTCCCCAAGGATCAGTTGCTTCATCAATTATCTTACAAATTTCTAATGATATTTTCTCTCTTTCACTTAACAATTCATCAAGTGAAACAGATCCTACAGCATTACGCATGGTTGTTTGCGCTAACTGTCCTACCGCAAAATAAAAATTTTCTACCGCTAAAAGTGCCTTTGATGCATCAAAAACCTTATAGTAAATAACAGCATTAATCCTTACTGATATATTATCTTTTGTAATTGCATCCTGCTCAGGAACATCAACTGCCTTTGTTCTAATATCAATTTTAGAAAAGCTTTGAATAACTGGAAAAACAATGTTCCATCCTGGTTCCATTATTTTCGCAAACTTTCCAAAAGAAAACTTTATACCTCTTTCATATTCATTAACTTGCTTAATTGACGTTAAAATTACCAAAACCAAAAAAATTATTATTACCATAATAAACACCATATAAATTACCTTCCTTCTAATATAATATTATCACAAATAAAAAAAAATACAATACTTTGTATTTTTTTATTCATCTTTATATTTAGATAAAAACAGATCTTTATCCTCTTCGTCTTCTTTAACTTCAAGTACTGGTAATTCATCAATTGATGATAAATTAAAATAATCTAAAAACTTATTATTTGTTTTATAAAGCATTGGTCTTCCTGGCATTTGACTTCTTCCACTTATTTCTATCAAACCTCTAAATAGTAATTTTCTAACCATTTCTCTACTTAAAACTCCCCGATATTCATCAATTTGTCCAACTGATATAGGGCCATTATAAGCAATGATTGCAAGGGTTTCTAATGAAGCCTGGGATAGTGAACCACTCATTGTTTTATCAGCTAAAGCCTCATAATATGATTTATGTTCTTCCTTTGTGGACAACTTATATTTGTTTCCTAAATACACTAATTTAATGCCCCTATCCTCTTTTAATAAATCTTTTTTATATTCTTCTATAAGTTGCAACCCTTCTTTTTTATCTAATTCTAAAATATTTTCAATTTCATCAAGTGATAAACCTTCTTCACCAACAATAAATAGTAAACCTTCTAAAACACCTTTTTTCATTATTTTCCTTCTTTCAAGCAAATCATTATACTATTAAAATTACGATCTTGTTTAACATCAATTTCATTTTGTTTTATCATTTCTAAAATTGATAAAAAACTAATGATTATTTCTTGCTTGGTACTTTTTTCAAACAAGTCTTCAAAATTAACTCGTTTTTTCTCATTTAATATATCACGAATTTTTAAAATCTTTTCAGAAACAGAAATTTCTCTTTTAGTAATCCTTGTAGTAATGGGCTTTTGCATATCTTTTTTAGAAAGCAACTCATTAAAAGCATCTAATAATACTCTTATACTTAATTCTTCTTCTTTTTCGTCTTCTTTAACATATTCATTAAGATTTTCTGGTTGCTTAGTAAAAACTAATTTTCTAGTTAGCTCTAATTCCTTAAACTCTTTTGTCACTTCTTTATACTTTTTATAGGCTAGCAACCTTTCAATTAAAATCTCTCTAGGATCTTCTTCATATTCATCCTCACTATCTACTACTCGCCTAGGTAATAGTGTTTTAGATTTCATTTCAACAAGTTCAGAAGCCATAACTAAGTATTCACTAGCTATGGAAAGGTTTAAATCTTTCATCCTCATAATGTACTCTAAATATTGTTTTGTAACATCTTCAATCTTTATATCACAAATATCAATATCTTTTTCTTTAATCAAATGAAGTAATAAATCTAAAGGACCTTCAAATTTATCTGTTTCTATCTTATAATTCATTTTATTTAACACCTTTTTTCAAATTGATCATCATATTATTATAAATATCGTAAAAAACTTCTTTAGCATTGCTTGAAAACTCTAGTTTTCCACTTTCTATTAATGTTTTAAATTCTTCTATAATATCATAGTAGATAGGACTTATTTCATCCAAAAAACTTCCTCCACTTGAAGAATGATTTCTATTATGAGATATTTCATAAGCTTTAGCAACACCATCGCTAAAATCAATCCCTAGGTTTTTTTCATAGTCAAATCCTGTAGCATTATCGTTAAAGAAAGCTTTATAAATCTTAATTGAAAAAAAATCAATTTCATCATAAATAACTTTTGATATATGATATTCATTTGAACCAAATTTTAAAGTTTCAATCAATTTCATTCTCATGCTTTTAACTCCTATACTATTTAAGTATAACATATTTAACTTATATTTTAAATATGTTATAATCTCATTAGGTGAAAAATATGAAAAAATTCAAAATGATTGATGAAGCATTCATCTGTGAAAATTGCAAAAGTAAGGTTACAAAGCTAAATTATACAGCAAGAGATCATTGCCCAATATGTTTATATTCAAAACATGTTGATATAAATCCAGGCGATCGACAAAACAAATGTGCTGGTTTGTTAAAACCAATTGGTATTGAAAAACACCATGATTCTTTTAAAATACTTTATAAATGTAAGAATTGTGGTAAAATCCATAAAAATATAATGGCTAATGACGATAATATGGATATAATTATTGAATTATCAAAAAAAGAGTAATTAATGAAGCAATATGATAAAAATAGACGTTCTCAAAAAAAGAGAAACGTCTACTTTTTTATTATAAAAAAAATGTAATGCACACTCCAAATGAAAAAAAATCATTTTAAAGAATATGCTTGAAAATGAATTCGGGCAAACAAACATTCTAAAGATGTTCCAATATAATTGAATTATACATTAATTATTATAACAAGAAATTTGTATACTCTATTAAATATAAAACCCCAATTCAATATAAAATTGAATCAGGGTTCTAGTATCTTTTTATAAAGTGTCTACTTTTACTTAACTAATTTATTATTAGTTACTTTTTTTTGATAATTTTAGTGCACAAGAAAAACCGTTATTATATTCTTGATAATGTTCTTCTACATCTACGTTTAAAGCACTTTCAACGTTTTCTCTAAACTTACAAATCTCGGTTATTTTTTCAATTGACCTAGTATCGCTTTTTAGGCCACAAGCACCAATAGCAAATGAATTACCATTTTTAATTTCATTAATAATTAATTCTAGTCTCTCTGGATGATTTAAATAAGTAACTGTTGATTCAATTTCAACTGGTTCAACTATGGTTCCAGCATTTACATCCTCATCATAGTAAGCTTTTATTCCATGCTTTTGACTTTGAGATACTCTTGCTACAGGTAAACCAAACTGCTCAATGTCATTAGCTGATAAATCCTCTTTTTCTCCTTCTAGAACATAACCTTTTGGAAAATTCATTTTATCAAATAATACTGCGTATTTTTTCATTACTTCCGTTTTTGCATTCCATTCTAAAACCTTGTCTAAATAATGATTCATTACTTCAGTTTCAGTAATTAATAATTTGTTAGCATTTACATATTGCTTAACAAGTTCTAAGTAATACTTCTCAGATTTTTTATTCATATTATTATCCCTTTCTTTTTAGCGAACAGAACTCATCTTATCATCAATATAATAATTTGTCAACTAAAAAAAAGAGATTTTTTATTTTCCCTTTTTATCGTTTATTTTTAAAGTATCAACATTATTAATCGATTCAAACCTTTTAGATATCTTATCCGTGGTAATATGGATCTCATTTGCATCCTTACTAACTGTTTCAATACTTCTTGATAACTTATCCCATCGCTCTTTGTATCTATCAAAATCAGTAGCTAACCTATTTAATTCCTCGTGAATAATACCCGTATATTTATCTTTTTCAATATTTCTTATCACGAGTTCTATAGTAGATAATGTGCTTATTAAAGTAGTAGGTGATGCTATCCATACCTTCTTTTTATATGAATAATCAATAATATCATTATGATAAGCATATAACTCAGCAAAAATAGCCTCAGCTGGTAAAAACATTATAGCTTGATCACTTGTTACTCCTGGAATTATATATTTATCAGAAATAGCATCAATATGTTTTTTTACATCCAACTTAAACTGTTTCTCAGCTGCTTGTCGATCAAGTGAGTTTTGCTTTTTATCAATCATTATTCGGTAATTTTCTAATGGGAATTTAGAATCAATAACGATAGTTCCAAGTGGTTCCGGTGCAAAAATAACCGAATCTGCAATAACTCCCGTTTCAAAAGTATATTGCATTTTATATATCTTTGAATTATTTTCTCCAAAAACACTAACTAATATATGTTTTAAATTAACTTCTCCATATATACCTCTTGTTTTTTTATCAGTTAAAACAGATTGTAATGATACTATATCATTAGATAAACCATCAATTTTCTTTTGAGCTTCATCTATTTTAGATAAACGTTCAACCACTGATGTAAAAGTTTTGTTGGTTTTTTCAAAATTAATGTCTAACCGCTCGTTAACATGATCATTTATCATGTTAAGTTTCCTCTCGATTTTATCATTTAGTTTTTCAAAATCATTTCCAAGTGATGAGTTAACATCACTTTTAAATTGTCCTAATTCCTTTACTAAATTAGTTTCTAATCTCCCTAAGCGTTCGGTTATATTACTTTCATTAATGTTTTTTGTTATTGAAAATATAACTAATATAATTACTAATACTAAAAGTCCTACAATTAAATAATCCACTTTTAATTCCTCCTATTAATAGATTAATTATACTACATATAAACAGCAATCGCACAATAAAAGGAAGTTTTATCTTCCTTTATAGGCATTAATGCCTCCTAAAATGCTATAGCACTCATATCCCTTTACGTTTAATATTCTTGCTGTTAATAATGACGAAGTTCCTCTTGTACATATAATATAATATTTTTTATTCTTATCTAAATATACTTCAGGATTACTAAGCAAGTCATCTTTTGTAATATGAATACTGTTTGGATAATGGAAAGCATCATATTGCAACTTTGAGCGTATATCTATAACTTCATCACCATTATTAACATCTTCAAAAGAAAATTGCATTACTATCACCACTATAGTATATGAAAAAGCACCTTATTTAAAAGTGCTTTTTACTCAAAGAAATCATTAAAAAAATCATCATCAGATTCGTTATTCGTATCTTTTTCATTAGACATAATCTTATTAATTTCTTCATTATTCATATAAATAGGTTTAGCTTCATTTGGTACATCAGGCTTACTAACAGATTCTTTATTAGGTTTAGTTTCATTTAATGTTGGAACATCAAAAGATAAATCTTCAAAGTAATCATCCATTATGTCATGTTTTGTAGTTTTTCCTTCAAACACTGGTATTTCTACGTTTTTATTATCAGAATTTATTGATTTCAAATCTGGAATTTCTTGTAACTTCTTATCTCTTTCTTCCTCAGCTTCTAATTGTGCTATTTGAGCATCAATACGTTTAACTAATTCATCAATATTAAGAGTATCTTCTTTCTGATTTGATTCTTTTTTAGAAATTGAATTGGAATTTTGAAGCATCTGGTTTGGACCAAATGGATTCCCAATAAAAGGATTTGAACCAAATGGATTATTATCTCCTCCAAAAGGATTTGTTGACTCAAAAGGGTTCCCTGCTCCAAATAATTCAGCTCTTTTTTCTTCTTTTTTTTGTTTTACAAATTCCCTAATATCAAATAAATCAATTGGCTTTTGTTCTCTAATAATATATTCAGCCTTTTGAACTTTTTCATTGTTTTTTCCATAACCAAAATCTAATTCCCAAAATCCCGGAAATTTAGTTTTAAGTGGTGGGAGACGATGCTTTATAATAAGAATTTCTCCTTCTTTAAACCTTTGCAATTCAGTTACTGTAATTAAAGGCCTAGTTTCTTCTTTTTTATCTTTTCCAACCTTAACAATTTTATCACCACATAACTTACTAATTTCTTCAAGTGCTGATAATTCACCAGTAAGTAAGTATAAAATATTTCCACAATTACCACGTATTGTTTCAGCATCTTCCTTACCATATGCCTGGACTAATTGAGCAAAGTTTTGAATAATCATTGTAAACCTTATTTGCCTTGAACGAGCTGCCGTAATCATCGTTGTAAAATCTTTAAATTTGGGCATGTTTGCAAACTCATCTAGCAAAAAATTTGTTCTAACTGGAAGTTTACCACCTTCACTTTTTTGTGCTACTGAAATAAGTGATTCATAACACTGTTTAACAAAAATTGTTGCAAGAGCATGGTAAGTGGTTTTTTCATCTTGAATAATCATAAATACTGCTGTTTTTTTCTTACCAATATCTTCCATATCAAAGTCGCTTCTTGATAGCATCTCAGATAAGTTTTGCGTTACTGCAAATACTTTTATTTTTTGTTTCAATACTGAATCAATTGAGTTTTTAGTATCAGCTGGTGCATTTATCGTACCAAGAGCATTAATTGCAGCTGGCCCTGATGGATCTTTCAAATTAAAATATTCTTTTAAATAAGTAGAAGCCCCTATTTTTTGATCACCAACAGTAATCATAAGATTAACTGAACTAATACTTATTTGTTCTGGTTTTGCATCTTCAAACAAACCTAATCCAAGCCCTGTTAAGTAATCGGCCGCCGATGCAGTCCAGAAAGGGTCATCTGATTTACCATCAATTGCAATGTTAAGAGCCATATCATTTAACAATTCGTTAGCCTTATCCGGATTACCATTTATATAGTAGTTATAAGGGAGTGTATACGGATTCCAACAACTTCCTTTTTTAGGTTCACGGAAATTTACAACAATAACGTTATAGCCCTTATCTTTTAGCATTTCTGCATGTTTTTCATATATTTCACCTTTTGGATCACTTATAATCATTGACTCACCTTTTTTTGCTAAAAGTGATACTTGTTGGTGAATTATTCGGTATGTCTTACCTGAACCAGTAGCACCAATTACAAGTGAATGAGACTCTCCATTATCAACGTACACAACATTCTTCTTTTTATCATAAACAAGAGGAAATCCTGCTGATGCTGATTCTTTAGCCGAAATATCAACAGCTTCTACATCTTTAAAATTTTTATATTCATCTTCTTTTGCAAACCTACCATAACCATCTTCTTTTTTACCTTGCACAACCCCAAATCCTTTTTCTCTAGAAAAAAAATAAGATGATACGCTTGCTACAATAAGTAAAATTGATAATAACCAAAAAGAAATTGTATAACCTACATATGGTGGAAAAAAAGCTGGAATAATGTTAAAAGTCCATCTGTTTATTTCTTCTGTTTCTACAATGTGATATATATTTATAACCCCTAAAGATACAATAAACAAAAGAAGTAAACAAACCCATAAAAAAGCTATAAAATCTTTATGATCCGCTCTAAACTTCAATTTCATAAGAACCTCCTAAATAAAACCCCTTATATAAAAACATTATACCAAATATTAAACATATTTGGTATAACATTTTATTAATAATCAAACTTTTTATTATCTTTTGCCTTTTTAATAATAAATATCGATAATCCTAAAATAATTATAGTAACCACCATAACCCCAACAACTATCTTGATTTTTTTGATTTTCAATGCCTTTTCTTGATTTTTAATGTTTTTTTTCAAGTTTTGATTCAGTACCTCTTTACTAATTTTTATATTAAAGTTTTTTTCTTTAGTATTAGTATTAAAATTCCAGGTATAAACATTATTAACCTCTTTATCAGCATTAGATTCTTCGGCTTTTACTGGTAACGTTAAATTAAAAGTCACCACTTCTGGAATATTCCATTTTTCATAATAGCTTTCATATGGTATAAAAGCCGTATCATTAAAAATTTCATAATAATAATCATTTTCACTACATTTTATATGATTAAATAAATAATGATTAAATGCGGTGTTTTGAAAATAATCACATATGTTTTTATATTGCTTATAAACTTTAACACCACTTTTATATTTTTTAATAATTTTATCATAACCATACTTACGGTAATCTAGAATGGTTTTATTTTCCGTAATTTTTAAATCAATTGAATCATTAATGTCATAGTTTCCATATAGAATGTTTTTATTATTATCAAGAATAGTCACTTCTTCTTTTATTTTACCATTATAATCCATGGTAACGTTACTTTTAGCAGTACATCCAGTTAAAATAATTAAAACAATTAATAAAAACACTTTTTTTTTCATAATTTTTCTCCATTATTCTTCAAGAAAATATAAATATCCTTGAAAGTTAAGATCAACCTTACCACCACCATTACCACAAGTAGCTCGATATTTTAATGCGTTAGTTTTCATTTCCCTATTAAATTTTTTAAATTTAACACAATTCCAATCACCAGGGCAACTACTTCCACCTTTTGCATAGCCTTCAGTAATTACTATTTCATTCTTTTCTTTATTTACTTGTTCAACAACAGCAATGTGTCCATAACATCCAGCAGATCCCCAGGTAATAAATGAACCTGGTTTTGCATCTTCCACGTTAGAACTACTTTTATATATTTCTTTATATCTATCAAACCAATCTCCACCATTACCGTAACTTATATCAACTTTTTGATATAACTTATCATACATAGCTTTATCCATGTCTCCACTAGTATATAGTGATCCCATAATTTCTTTAGCTCGGTTTTTAGCATACCAAACACACTGTCCTCTATTAGTTGTATTACCTTTTTCAAATAATTCATCTGAAGTTGGTGTTTTTTCTCTTACAGTCCATCCGCTAAAATCATTTGATTTAAGAATGTTTAACCTTTTATATAACTTAAAACCAGTATAAGTACCATAAGTTACGTTATTAATTTCACCACCAGTTTCATGAATCCACTTATTTTCACCAGCATATATACCTACATGATTATCACCATCTGACCCGTCATTAATAAATCCTAAATCACCTGGCTTTAAATCTTCATAGACTATTTCTTCAGATATTGCTAACAAATCATTGGTTGAACCATTACCTAAATTATCATTCATAGTTGTCCAAAAAACCCAGTTAACAAATCCACTGCAATCTAATCCCTTAAGCAGTCTACCTCCTGAATCTGGAATTGTTAAAACTGTTCCAAAAGCATTACCTTCATATTCTGCTACGTCTGGTTTACCGCCAAAATAGTATGGTATTTTACCAATTACTCCCATTGCTGTATTAACTACTTTTTGCCTTGAATCATTAGTATTGCCTGATTCTGTACAAACCTTTTCCCCAGGAACAGAGAGGTTACCAGTTTCAATGTTTACCATCGCATAGTTTTTATACTGTGATGCAAGTATTTCCATATAAGTCATTTTATTTTCTACATTTTGGTCTAACTCTGTTTGTGCTAAACAACTTCCTAAAAGACAACTATCATCATGCTTGTTTTTATATGCTCCAACCGTTATAGCTTTATCTTTATCATAAACATAATCATTAACAGTTTCATTCCAAGCTTGATCTAACATTTGCCTTACCATAGTGCTTACTGGACCACGATGATTTCCTGATGGATTATCCATACAACCAGTATCTAAATCACAATAATCTTGATCATTTGTATTACTTCTAATTGGAATTACGTATGCTCCTTCAGCTGTCTGTTGCAGTCCCCATCCCATTATTTTATAGCGACTAACAGCAAAGCCTTTTGCTGCTATCATTTGAGCTTTTACTTTTTCAATTGAAGTGTTTTCATTTACTCCTATTTCTTGATAAGTAACTCCCATTACATAATTTTTTAAAGAAATGGGTGCTTCGTACATACTTTTACATGCATTAATACCCGTTTTAGTTCCTGTCTTACAACTTCTTTCTTTAACATCAACAAATACGCTTGATTTTAACATACTATCTATTTCAGCTGTTCCTACTGATGTTAAAGATACTGAACACGACACGTTTTCTGAAACGTAATTAAGAAAATTACCCTTTATATTTTTCAAATTTTCTATAATTCGGTTTTTTAAATCTTCTTTTTTATCATCTTTTACTTTATTAATTAAATCATCATAACCATTTCCATTAAAATATGAGGTTTTTAAGTAACTAAAATAAGCCTCTTCTCCTTCGGCATCAAACTTTTTTAATAATGTTTTTAACCTACTTCGATATTGCCACTTTCTAAATAATTCTAGGTAAACATCATCAACTTGTTCATCTTTTTCTTCTTTTATTTCTTCTAAGTCTTCTTCAGGATCTTCTAAAGTGCTTTCTTCTTTGTTTGAATCAGATGGGTTTAAAACCATGCTTCCAACTTCTTGATCCCATAGCATATCATAATATGGATAAATAACCGTTGCTATTGCAAGAGCACCATCTGCTTTAGGATATTTATTAAACAATGCTTTTAGTTTTTCTAAAGTTTTTCTATCAGTTTTAGAATAAGAATCAGTATTTTCTTTAACATCACCATGTAAACCTGGTGTAAGAGCTGTAAAAGCAGCACATATTATAATTATAATAATAATCGTTAAAGTAACCGGCCAAGCTGCCATTGCTACCTTAACAATAGCGGAAATAGCTTTAGCAGTTATCTTAAGTGCTTTTGCCGTAGCTTTTGCTGCTTTCTTAGCAACATTAGCAGCTTTTTTAATTTTTTCAGTTTTATCCTTTAAATCATTAACCGTTTGGCCAGCTTTGTTATTATTAACTGCATTTTTAGCACGGTTTTTTGCACCGTTTTTTAACCTGTCTTTTAAACTGTTATTCTCCGATAATTTCTTATTTTTATTTTCTCTTGGAGATTTTTTTTGACTATCTTTCCCACCTGAATCGTTATTTTTGTTTTTTTCTTCTTCCTTTTTAGAACCATCTGGTTTATTTGGATTTTCTTCTTTCTTAGATCCATCTGGTTTATTTAAATCTTCTTCTTTCTTAGATCCGTCTGGTTTATTTGGATCTTCTTCTTTCTTAGAT
>JAVXAN010000012.1:15492-23241 GCA_036660495.1 Bacilli bacterium
GGTTTATTTGGATCTTCTTCTTTCTTAGATCCATCTGGTTTATTTGGATCTTCTTCTTTCTTAGATCCGTCTGGTTTATTTGGATCTTCTTCTTTCTTAGATCCGTCTGGTTTATTTGAATCTTCTTCTTTCTTAGATCCGTCTGGTTTATTTTTTTCTTCTTCTTTTTTAGATCCGTCTGGTTTATTTGGATCTTCTTCTTTCTTAGATCCATCTGGTTTATTTGGATCTTCTTGGCTATTATCATCTGATGACTTGGCGTCCTCAGATTCCTGACTATTTCCATCTGATGACTGAGCGTCCTCAGATTCCTGACTATTGTCATCTGATGACTGAGCGTCCCCAGATTCCTGACTATTTCCATCTGATGACTGAGCATCCCCAGATTCCTGACTATTATCATCTGATGACTGAGCGTCCCCAGATTCCTGACTATTTCCATCTGGTGATTGAGAGCCATCGGATCCCTGACTATTATCATCTGATGATTCAGATGGTTGTGTTTCTTCTGCACCACCTTCATTTTCACTAATTCCAGGATTAGATTCATTAACTTTTTGATCATTAATTTCACTTGAATCAGATATATCACTCATTCCGTTTTCATCTGAATTAGAAGAAACATCACTTGGTTCATAGATAAATTCTAAGTCTTCCAATTTAAAATCCACTAATTGTTCTTTTGAATTTGTTTTTTTATTACTAGAATCCATTATAAAACCACCTGTCCTAACTCTTTATACTATGAATAAATTATAACATACTGAAATAAAAAAAGATACTGTTTTAGTATCTCTTATAAGCCTCCACCTGATCCAAAAGAATCAAGCTCTGCTTCGGTTAAAACAATATCAATTTGCATTCTTCGATTACCACATACAAACAATGCCTCACCTTGATTATACTTTTTTATGCCTTCTTTTTCTTGCTCATTTAAATCAATTAATTGAGCCAAATCCTCAACTCCTTGCTTTTTTAATCCCATTACCAAGTAATAAGAAGCATTATCAAAGATTGCCTTACCCTGGGTTATAACAGCAGGATCAGCAAAATCACTTGGTTGTTGAGTAATAAACAAGGTTCCACTGTTATATTTTCTTGCACGTCTTTGAATTTGTGCTAAGAAATCAGCTCCTATAGTGTTATTACCAGAAAGTAATATGTGAGCCTCATCTACCATTAACATTGTATTAATTGATTTATCAAGACAATGACTCCAAGCATATTTTAATATATTAAAGAAAAGAGCGTTTCTAATGTTTTCATCAGCATTCATTAAGTCCTTAATGTTAAAAACAATAAACTTAGTAGTAGGATGAATCGTCGTATGTCCATCAAAATAGTATTTCAATTCCTTTACTAGTGGTCTTATTTTTAATTCTAATCGTTCTAAAATATCTTTTTCATGAGTTGTTTGATCACCATATGCTTCAAGCCTTCTTACTAACGTTTCATATAAATCTGAAAAAGTTGGGTATTGTTCTGAGGATAACCTAGAAAAATCAGTTTCAAATGAAATTTGAAAACGTTGATAAGTTAACTGAGCCATCTCACTAAACATAGTAAGTACGTCTTCCGTTATTGATGGATCGTAATATTTCATGAAAGCCTTTAAAAATTGAAGCGTTTTAGTTAAAACCGTATATCCTAATCCATCTTTTATTTCATCTTCATCAGCTTCTAAAATAACCTCTAATGGATTAACCATTCCAAACTTACCGCCCTTACCTAAATCGATAAAGTCCCCTTGCATTCTAGAAACCATCTCTTCAAGTTCCCCTTCGGGATCTATTGCAACTAGCTTATAATCATTTCTGATATAAGATCTAAGTAATAACTTGGCTGCCGTTGACTTACCACTACCAGTTGTACCTAAAATAATCATGTTAGCATTATTACGGTTATGTTCTTTCCTTATTTGATATAAAAATTGATTAAATAATATTACTCCCCCAGAAAAATCAGTTCCTATTAAGCATGATAATCCAGGATCTTTTAAACTATCAAATATAAATGGATACATTGCAGCTATTGTTGGAGTTGTAATTGGTGTTCCAATTTGATCTTCTATGTCTTGCCTTGGAAAAATAGGAAGAATTGATTTTAAAACTTTACTTTGTTCAAATCGAAGTGGTATTGCACGTAATTCCATTGATTCAAGGTAATTTTTAATTTGTAACTTCTTACTATCTAGTTCTTCCTTGCTATCAGCCGTTACTACAACATGCATTTGGAAATCAAATATTCTAGATTGATTAGTAGTAATCATTTGAATAAAATCATTTAATGAATCGTAATCTTGTCTTAACTGCTCTTGAGATGTTTTATCATTTTCTTTTTCATAATTAGTCTTTAATTCTACTAATTGTTTGTTCAACATTTTAGCCATTACTGAAAAAGGTAGTGGGATGTGTTTAATAACTATTTTTACTCCAGAATTGTTTGATAGACTTGATAAAAATCCTGGTGATATCCACTTTGGATATGATATTACGGTTAAAATAGTACACCACTTATCACTTATAACAAATTCAGCGGGTTTAAATTCTAAACCCTTAGGAGCTAATTCTTTTTTTATATTCATTGAACTCATTATACTAACACCGTCCCAAATTCAGTTTTTTGTCCACCATTTAAGAAGTTATCTAAAACAGTTCTTAAATCCTCGTTATTAGCTTGAGCAGAAGCAAGCCCTGCTGATGCTAAGCCGTTTATCATTAAACGCAGTTTCTTTTGAACGACTTCAACGTTTTTTTCTTTAAATAGAATATAAAATTCCATATCAGAAACACCATCATTAAAATCTTCAGCTTTCTTAAGATCTTGATTAATTAGTTTTCTAATTACTGGACTTTGAGCCTGATTATAAGCCATTTGCAACTGAGCAATATATACTGATATATCAACTTTTCTATCTGCAATTATAAGCCAAAACTCAAAATCTAAAGTATTATAAAAATCTTTTAATCTGTCTATTACATTAAACTGTTCATATTCCTCCAAAATAAATATGTTTTTAGGAGATACTTTAACTCCAGCTACTTTTTCACCATTATCAAGCTCAATCATACTATTTACAATTGCCTTTACTGGAACAAAAGATTCCGTTGTTATATTAGAATTTTTATTTGTACTCATCGCTAGCACACCACCCTTTCCATTTAAACTGGCTACTTTCACCAAAATAAAACATATATATATTTTTCAAAACGCAAATCATATTATGATAATTTGCAATAGGCATTACTAAAAACGCACAAAATAATAAAGGAAATAAAACTGCTGCTCCACTCCAAAGTGTTTCTGGTTGGACAATTAGAAACGCAATAATGGTTATTACACTCCCAGTAATTGCAATTCCTAAATCCAGTGGTCTAAAAATATTAAATATTAATTGTGATCTTTTAGAATTAGCTGCTATTAAATATTGATTCATACTTTATATCCTTTCTATTTGTTTTCACCGCTTTTTTCTGCTGCTTCTATTGCGGCTTTAGCATCTTCTTTTGCCTTTATCGTTTTTCTAGAAATACCTTCTATAACTGCATTCTCACACAATTTAGCACCAGGAGTTCCAAAAATTTTCATTTCTCCGTTTATACTAACAGCAAGTGGATTATCTTTTACATTATCCGCATACTGACTATTAATATTTTCCACTTTAGTTGAAACAGTATCAAAATATTTATTCCAATCTTGTTCTGTTTTAATAGCTTGTTCTTTTGCATTTGTAAGTTTGACAACAACATCTCCACCATTATCATATACACTTATTGCATTCGATAAATTAATATTATTATTAGCATCATTAAGGATGGTGGTTTGTTCTTTTATTTGATCTTTTATATCTTCTCGTTGATCATTAGAAAGATTTACCACATCAAGAGTATTAGTTAATCTAGTAATGTTCTCTTTAGCAGTCTTTTGTTTTACTTCATTATCAGCTTTTTCTTGAATAATGATTGATTTTGTTTCATCATCCATTTTTGCGATTTTAGAAAGATCAGTTTTCATACTATCAAAAGTCTCATTATTCATTCCAGTTGATTTCTTTATTTTATCTGTAACGTCTAATAATGATTTTGCAATATCATTAACTTGTTTTGAAGCAGCATCTTTATTTTGAGACGCATATATCGTTTCTTTTGCAAGAGCCTCTCCGTTTGACTGAACAAAACTTTTAATATCAGCTTTACCAGCTGGCGTAATGTCTGATGATCCGTAGGCAGCAATATTCTCATGTTTTACGCCCTTGGCATCAGTTACCGTACCGTCATGGTTAATCGTACCACCATTTTCCTTAATCAATTTTTCTCCTCGCATACTGTAAAATTCTTGTTCATTACATATGCCGCCATAACCTGCTTCTTCTCTTTCTTTATCACTTCCAGGATGTAGTAATTTATTTCTGTTTCCTGCTGCATCAATTATATTATCACTATAAAATGATTGTGCTTTTTTGTTTCCAGCAGCTTTTATTGCTCTAGCTTCCACTTCATCAGGAGTTCCAAGAACTCCATGCATTTTAGCACTTGACATATCATTAATTCTGCCTGATATTCTAGCATTAATAGGAAGGAAATCTGGTGCAAACCTGCTTAAAACAGCTTTTCCAGAAGCCTTTGCATTTGCTCTAACCTCATTCATATCTTTTGCTTTATAACCAGAAGCTGCGCCTTCAGTAATACCCTTTAAAATACCTGCAGAACCTGCTTTAAAGGTTTGTTTACTGTTTTTTAATCCTTGTTTTATCTGATCTTTATCAAACGCGTTTTTAGCACGTGCTTTCAAATTTTCAGCATAAGTTCTTGGCTTTGATGCACCATCTGGAAGGTTACTAGCTGCTCTTGCCGCTGCCCTACTTTTTCTATCAAGTTTATCTACTTTTTGATTATGTTTTGCTGCCTTTCTAGCATTATGCATTTGACTAGCTGCAGTTAATCCTGCACCTGCCATTGTATTTATTGCCTTAGTTGCTAAACCACCAACTAAGGCAGCTCCTGCTAGTTTTTTACCAATACCAAGGCCACCTAATCCTGCACCATCTTCAACGCCAATCATATCTCCAATCCATTTTGGAGCTTTCTTAGCAAAAATCAAAACGGCAAACATTGAGATAAGACTTCCTAACACTCCAGCACCAGTTGTTTTAATAGAACCCATTAAAATATTTATTTTTGAAATAAATAATATCATTATTGCAATTACTGCTATTTTAATAAATAAGCTTACATAAGTTTTTCCACATGCTGTTAACCATTTTTTAATAGGACCAGAAGTTGAAGACTTAGGATCAATAAACGTAACAATAAATATTGGTGAAATTATTTCTAAAGCAATAAGTTCAAAGGTACGAACTGCTATATCAATAGAAAAACTTATAAAAACATAAGTAACAAATATTCCCATAAATAACATTACAAATGGAGTATAGCTATATACATACACTGATTCCTTATTATCATTTTCCACATACGTATCAATATTTTTACTAATAGTAATAATTGAGGCATCATTTTCCCATGATTTAACTGCATTTGAACATTTATCATTATTTTCACAAATTGGTTTAAGTGCTCCCGTAGGAGTAACCAACGATTCATCTGGCTTAACCATTGATCGTATAATATCATCTCTCATTTTAGCACCAGGAGAAAATGATTCACCCATGTGACCAATGTTTTGCCCAATAATTAGTCTTGAAATATAATTACCATTCATTATTTTTGACTGAATTGTCCTTGATGCAGTAAATAACATTGGTGTAACTATCATTAATACAATAGTAATTACAATTCTACCAAGAACATTTCCTACGCCAGACTTACTATCCGTTAATTTTTCCGGGCTTATAATAGCATTTATTAACATAACTGCAACTTTAAAAAGCGCAAAAATACCAACAATTATATAAGCATTACGTGTTATAGATCCTACTATTAATTTTAATTGTTCTTCTACTATAGTGTTATTAGCTAAATTCACCATTAAATTATAGGCATTATCAATAAACGTAACCCCAATTGAATCAATAAAAAGGAACGCTTGTCTAATAACTCCCCAGGCCCAATCAGCCATAGATAACGTAAATATCATAGTTGTCCCTCCTTATATACAAACACTCAATCCAAAGAATCCTAATATTACACTTAATAGTAATGGTAGTGCTAATAGCAATACGGTTGCAATGGTTCTTTTTATTGCATCATTAACAGCTTTTTTTAGTTGTTCTTGACTATTATTAATAACGGTTGCTTTAACGAAATCAATCGTTATCATAACCATAAGTAACATTGGTGCAAAAAGAATAACATATCTCCAGTATTCATTAATAAGTGACTTTAAATCATTATCGCATGTTAGTTTTTCGCTATTTGTACCAAGCTGATTTGTATTTCCTGATAAATTCCCAGTTGGTGGAGCTATATTTTCTTTACCCGTATCTTCATCCGCCGGGTTTTTTGGAACTTCAGCTTCAATTTCAGCACCATCTTCTTTTGATTTTTCATTTATAATTAGTGAATCTAATTTACTTTTTCTATCTGCAGAGCTATTATTAGCACTACTTGGTAATACTGCTGTTGTAATATTTCCAACTTTATCTTTAACCTCTAACTTTATTTCAAAATTTGAAGGCAAATCTTTAAGTGGTAAAAACGAATCTTTTCCACCAGTTCCAGTAGTAATCATATTGTTTTCATAAGAAATATAATAACCGCCTACTCCAGACTTGTCATCTTTTGCATCAGTATAAATGTTAAGATACGTACCATCACTTGAAATTTCAAATTTAGTTATATCAGGACCAGTTTTATCTATTTTGATCTCACGTTTTTTACTACCAAAGTCATGTATTTTACCATTGCTGTTTTTCCTGCTTGATGCAGAAACAGTAAAATATTTCCATATATCGTTTTTAAATATAACTGAAAATTTTGCTTCTGATTTTTCAGTGTCTAGGTCAATTAATTCACCAGTACAAGTTGTACCACTTATATCACTAATAGTATATTTAATGGACTCTAATTTTGAAAATCCTGGAGCAATGATTTTCACTAATACCTCTTTACTATCATAAGACCAACCATTGCCTTTTACAACATCTAAATCAACGGCACCTCCAGTATCATTATTATCACCATATTTAATTTTAGAAATGGTTCCACCCCACTCAGTTAAACAACCATCAGCTTGTAGTAATTTCAAATCACGTTTAGTTTCAATTATACTTTTACTATTAAAGTTAATAATAAAAGCTACTAAAAAAATAAAAGTTGTAATAATTGCATATTTTAATTTATTTTTCATATAACACCTTTCAACACCTATCGTGCACACTAATATCTTAATACTATAATAACATTTTTTGCATAAAAAAAAAGCTTATTTTGAAAATTAATTCAAAAAAAGACTTTTTATTTTTAAAATGAAACTTCTGTAATATTACCAATTGGGTCATTATGATGTTCTACCCAACACTTTTTCCAATCGTTAGTTCCTAAAAGTCCCATTATCGTACTAACAATAAGTGGAATTAAGAAAACCACAACTGCTGCAATTGCTCTTGAAATTAAAGTCTTTTGCGATTTTTTAATATCTTCATCTTTGCCTTGAGTAACTGCTTTTACTAAATCTATAGTTCCAAGTAAAATTAAAATTATTGGTACTACCCATTGAATAACCCTTAACACTAAACCAATTATAGCAACAATTGTAAGCATTCCTCCAGAACAAATCTGATTAGCTAAA
>JAVXAN010000013.1:0-22422 GCA_036660495.1 Bacilli bacterium
TTTATTAATAACTTGATTTATATTGTCACTATTTAATCTGTTTAAATTAATTATAGTATTTATTTTATTTATAAAATTAAGGGGGAAGTATTTTATAAGAGTGTTATTTGCTTTACTTGAATTAAAACCTAAAGATTCTTTATCACTCGAGATACTAGTAGTCATAATAAAAGTACAATTTTTAAAATTAATATTTTTCCCACTAGCATCTTCAATAGTGCTTTTTTCAAAAATTCTAGTAAACAAATTAAGTACTTCTACGCTAGCGTTTTCTATATTATCTAAAATAAAAATACTATGAGGCTTTGTCCTTACCTTTTCAAAAACATTGTTTTTATTATCATATCCTAAATATCCAGCGGTAGTCCCTATTAACTTGCTTATTGTATGAGATTCATTATACTCACTCATATCTAAATTAATAATGTTTTTGCTTCTTACTATCTCTTTAGCATATGTTTCAGCAAGCAAAGTTTTTCCTGTACCAATTGGACCTGTTATTAATATCGTATTACAAGTGTTTTTGTTTTTTATATATTCATTTCGTTTTAAAGATAATATAAGTTCGTTTATAGCTGGTGATACTCCTAATATTTTTTCATTTAATTCTAACTTTAATTTATCATAAAATTGGTTTCTATTTAAATCATATTCTAGTAATGGTAAAAGTGTTTTTTCTCTTATAATGTTTATAATATCGTTAAACCCAACTTCTTTTTTTTCTACTTTTATTTGTCTTAATTTATCTCTTAATTCTTTTTCACGTTCCTTCATACGATATGCGCCTTTAAAATCTTTATTTATAAGAAACACGCTTTTTTCTTTTTGAACTACATTTAACTGCTTAACAATTTTATTCTTTTGTTTTTCATGTCTACTTTCTGTTATAGCTACCTTAGCACATACCTCATCTAAAATATCAATTGAACGATCAGGCTCATACCTTTCTGAAACATATTTTTCCGTCAAATTAACAATATTAATAATCTGCTCATCTGATATTTTTATTAAATGATAAGATTCATACAAAGGTTTTATGTCTCTAAGAATCTTAATAACCATCTTTTTATCAGGCTCATTTATAAATACCTTTTGAAACCTCCTATCTAATGCAGCATCAGGTTCTATATACTTTTTATACTCATCAAGAGTCGTTGCTCCAATAACTTTTATACTTCCTCTTGCTAGTGCTGGTTTAAAAATATTTGAAGCATCAATTGCACCTTCAGCTCCCCCTGCTCCAACAATTGTATGAAGTTCATCAATAAATAAAATAATATCTTTATTATCCTCTAACTCTCTTATTATATTTTTCATCTTATCTTCAAACTCACCACGATATTTAGTTCCAGCTACAAGCGAATAAATATTAAGTGCAATTATAACCTTGTTTTTTAATACTTCTGGAACTTTATTTTGAATAACAAGACTAGCAAAATGTTCGACAATTGCTGTTTTTCCTACCCCTGCTGGACCAATTAATATTGGATTATTTTTCTTTCTTCTCATTAGTATTTCCATCATACTATTTATTTCTTTTTCCCTACCAATAACCGGGTCTAGTTTTTTTTCTTTTGCAAGTTTTGTTAAATTAGTTCCAAGCTCCTCTAAAAGTAGTTTTTTCTTTTTGTTTGGTTTGATTGGAGTCCTGGTTTTAATATCATAATATAACTTTTCTACGTTAATCCTTAATGATTTTAATATACTAAAAGCAATACCATCTTCTTCATCTAATATAGATATTATTAATATTTCTGGATTTACTATCGAGTTATTTTCTTCTCTTGCTTCTGACACTGCGTTTTCTAACACCTTTTTTAATAAGGGCGTATATAAAATAAACTTACTAGAATTACTTCCTTTTCCAATCAATGATATTAATTTTTCTTTAAACACTTCATATGTTAAATGATAAGCTTTTAATTTTTCAGTTAATGAATTGGTTTCTTTTAATATGGCTAAGAGTAAGTGTTCACTACCTACATAAGGATGATTTAATTCCATCATTTCTTTTCCAGCTTGTTTTAATATGTGCTGAGTTTCTTCATTAAAGTTAACAAACATAAAAAGCTCCTTTCTCTACATCCTATGAAGATTATGGGTTAATTATATTTGATTAATACAAAAGAAATAAAAAAAGAAACAAGTATTTAAATGATAAGTTAAAAAAGGATATAAAAATAATGTATACAAGAAAAACAAACATTTTAATTCAATTATTATAATAGACTTTTTTTTAAATATAAAACCCCAATTCAATATAAAATTGAATCAGGGTTTTAAAGTCTCTTTTTATAAAGCGTCTACTTTAATAAATAGTTTATTTTTTCTTTATACTAATGCGTATAATATTATAATTGTTATAATAATTAAAGCAAGAATCGCTAAAAAAGTTTTCCATATGTAACCAATCCACTTATTATATGGAATGTTTAAATAATACAAGCCAATAACTAATCCTACACTTGTTGGTGCAATAAGAAGCATTAAGTTAAAAATTGATTGTAACATAAGTGCTATAACACCATGGTAACTAGATGTAGTTACTACTGTTGCAAAAACGTTGCCTATGCTTGATGTAAAATAATGAAAGTCACAATTAATTATACTTGTAACCATTGTTGCAATTACACCAGTAATAAGGTTAAATCCTTTTGTTAAAGATAGAATAAAGTTAGCAATGGTAACATCAATTCCTGTTGTAACCGTTGTTACTAAAACAATACTAACTAACATTGCAGTAATTGCTATTGGTAATACTTTTTTAATTGCACTTGTTGAATTTTCAATAATTTTATCAAACTTTAAGTTCGAACATATTGCCATTACTACAGTTAAAATCATTAAAAGAATAGCTGAATCCGTAATGTTCCAAGAACCAAACGCTTTAAGTACTCCAACTGCCTGTCCGCCTTCAATAACTACTGGCTTTCCTATAATGTTACCAAAAACACTATAACCAGCTATGTTAAGTTTTGATAGCCATACGTTAAAATCACTAAAAATATTCATTTTTGAAATTAAAGTTTCCCATGGAATAATTGATCCAATGTAAAATAATACAAACATTATTAACAAAACGCCAAAGCTTACTTTTTTTCTTCTTGATGAAGTGATTTCTATATTACCATCTTTATCTGATTTTTCAGTTAAAATAGTAATAAATTCTGCTACTGATAATATGGTTGGTATTAATGTCCAACAAAATAATAGTCTTAATACTCCACCTTTTATATCTTTAGCGTAAAACCTATTAATACCAATATTACCAAACAAAATAGTTAGTACTTCATAAATTACTTTATTTACTTTCTTATTTTTTATAGTAACAACTGTTTTAATATCGTTTGTTTTTTTACTTGCTTTGTTATCTGTTTTTGACTCTGATTTCTTTTTTGCATTTACTACTTTTTTTGGTGCGACAAATAAAATTAGTATGCACAAAGATAGAACTAAAACGATTGCCTTAGCAAGTAGTAAAGTTGTTAGACTCATGTTAAACATTGTTGCAAGTGTACCATTATAAATGTTACACATTGTGCCTAACATTCCTGCTACTAATGTTGATGACAAAATAACCTTTTTATCAACACCATTTTCTCTCATTATGTTATAAACAAATGGTACAAAGACAAGCAATATTAAGTAATCACTAACTAGTGATGACAAAATACCAAAAGTAATAATACTAATTATTACCAATAATCTTGTTTTATTTTTGAAAAGTGATGATACCTTTTTTTCAAAAACTTCATAAGTGTTTGTTTTACTTAATACTGAGTAAAATAAAGCAACAGCAATAATAAATATAGCTATTCCACTAAAATATGAAATTGATATATTTAAATTTGAAAGCATCGTAAAAATGCCAACTCCATTTATAGAACCAAGAACAATCTTTCCGTTATAATCAACGTAAGAAGATGGAATAAATAGAGTTAAAAGCCATACAGCAAAAATTGTTATGGCAAGAACTTTAAATAGGTTATATTTTTTCATTTTTCCTCCTAAACTATATTTGGTCAAAAGTCAAGATGTTCGCACCATGCTTAACTTTTTCCCTACCCTTTAATTATATCACATTATTATTGTAAAGTTTCCATATAATGACTTATTAAACTCTCAAATTCTTCTTTATTACTAATTTTATATAATTGCTTTTTTATTGCTACTCCACCTTTTAAACCTTTTAAATACCAAGATGCATGCGTTCTCATTTCTAAAATAGCCGTTCTCTCTGGCTTAATTTCAAGTAAATATCTAAAATGTTTTAAACACGTTTTCATTTTATCATTAGGTAGTTCGCTTCTTAACAATACTCCATTTTCTAAATACTGTGTTATTTGCTTAATGATATATGGATTCCCTAGGGTTGATCTTCCTATCATTACTGCATCACAACCAGTTTCATCAATCATTTTTTTTGCATCTAAAGCACTATTTATATCGCCATTACCAATAACTGGTATATCAACACCCGTTTTTACCTGTTTTATTATATCCCAATTTGCAATACCACTATAACCTTGACTTCTGGTCCTAGGATGAACGCATATTGCTGATGCTCCTGCCTTTTGACAAGTTTGTGCTACTAATACTGCGTTTATACTATCTTGATCCCATCCACTTCTTATTTTTACAGTTACTGGGCACTTAACTTCATTAACCACGGCTCTAACTATTTCATATATTTTTTTAGGATCTTTTAATAATGCTGCCCCCGCTTGTGATTTTACAGCAACCTTTGGAACTGGACACCCCATATTAATATCAATAATATCAGGATGCATTGTTTTTTCAACAATTTTAGCTGCTTTAACAAAGCTATCTTTATCACTTCCAAATATTTGCTGAGTTATTGGCCTTTCAAACTCCGTCATATATAACATCTTTTCGGTTTTTTCATTTTCATAAACTAGTGCTTTATCACTAACCATCTCAGCATATAGTAATCCACAGCCCATTTCTTTTATTATCCTTCTAAAAGCACTATTACACACTCCAGCCATTGGAGCTAAAACAACTTGATTATTTATTTCAATATTTCCGATTTTCCATTTCATTATATTACCACCTTACTATATAAAACCAAAAGTTTATTTCTAGTTTTATCATTTGATTATTTCAACATTATCACCGGTTTTTAATAAGAATGCGTTAGCATCATCTGTGTCCAAATGAACTTCATAAGAAGAAGCATCATTTATTATAACTGAAACATTATTTAAAATTCCACTTTTCTCGCCACTAGTTCTTATTGCTATTTCTTCATTATTTAATAGGCCATATGCTTTAGCTTCTTTACTGGTAATGTGCAAATGTCTTGTTGCAATTATTGCACTATTTACTTCTATCTGAGCACAAGGACCTATTATAGTTATTAATGACGCATCTTTGAGGTATCCCGAGTTTCTTACTGGTGGATTTATTCCTAACGTAAAAGCATCGGTTTTCGATATTTCTACTTGCGTCTTATCTCTTAATGGTCCGAGGATTCTAACTCTTTCAATACTTCCTTTTGGACCTTTTATGGTTACCTGTTCGTTACAAGCATATTGTCCCTTTTGTTTTAATTCTGATTTTTTTGTTAATTCACAATCAGATGAAAAAAGAATTTTAAAATCTTTTTCACATAAATGTACGTGTCTTGCCGATACTCCTATTGATACTTCCATTTTGCACCTCCAATAATATATTAATTATAACATGTATAAATATATTAATTCAATCATATGTTTTATAGAAATAGTAAAAGGAGATTTTATATGAATGCAAATTATTTTCCTAATCCCTCTTTCCCAGGATTAGGTGATAACAATTATCCACAAACCGCAATGGGAAACGTGGCTTCAACGCCTAGCGGTAACATTAGTAATATAAATAAGCAATCTCAAGCCATAAACAATCAAGTATTAACTGAACAGTCGTTTATTGAAAACGTCTTAAGAGTGAACCAAGGAAAGCTAGCAACTCTATATTTTTCTTTTCCAGACTCAGTAGAGTGGCGTGATAAAATATTTACCGGAATAATTGAGGCAGCTGGAAGAGATCACGTTATTATTAGTGATCCAAAAACAGGTAAATGGTATTTGCTTCTTATGATATATTTAAATTATGTTGAATTTGAAGAAAAAATAAATCTTACCTCTTCTTTTTATCCACATGGATTATAATATAAAGGGTTGAAAACACCCTTTATTTTTGATATAATCAACTTTAAGGTAGGAGTGGTCGTATGATATTCTTAATTATTGTTTTAATATTAGCAGTATCTTTCATTATTTATTCGTTTTGCCATGATAAATTAATGATAATAAACATAAAACTAACTAATATAGAGGAAAAAATAGATAGCATTTTAATTGAAAGGCACGAGATATTAAAAGATAGTGAAGTTCTAATTAAGGACGTTTTAAATACAAAAAAAGAAATATTTACTGGGCTTTCTGGACTTAATTATAATCGTCTTACAAGGTTTGAGTTTGACCGTAAGCTTTTAACATATGCTAACGAGTTTTACTTAGTTAAAGATAAATATAAAGAACTTAATGAAAACGATTCGTTTCAAAAACTTTCTTTCTCTTTAGCCGAAACCGAAGATTTACTTTGTGCCTATAAAGATTTTTATAACGATAGTACCGAAAATTATAATACTACCTTAAAAAAATTTCCAATCGTTATATATTCTATTCTAAGTAGAAAAAAAGAAAAATCGTTTTTTGATAAAAAATAAAAAACAGTATATTAATAAAATGCACCCCTAAGGGTGCATTTTATTTTGGAAGTGTATTATACTTTGCTTTCTTTAAAATGCTTTTTTAAAACACTATTGGTTTAATTTTGTTTTTCTTTAAAAACCCATTAGCCTTTGAAAACGGTTTGCTACCAAAAAATCCATTATATGCTGATAAAGGCGATGGATGAACTGATTCAATAATATAATGTGTTTTATTTGTTATTAACTTTTTTTTGCTTCTTGCTTGACTTCCCCATAATATAAAAACAACGTTATTTCTTTTTTCATCTATTTGTTTAATTACAAAATCCGTAAATTTTTCCCAACCAATGTCTTTATGAGAATTAGCCCTATCTTTTTCCACAGTTAAAACCGTATTTAAAAGAAAAACGCCTTGCTTCGCCCAGCTAGTCAAATCCGGGTTTTTTCTATCAATATTTAAATCACTTTTTAATTCTTTAAATATATTTTGTAATGATGGTGGTGTTTTTACTTCACTTCTAACTGAAAAAGAAAGACCCATTGCTTGATTTTCCCCATGATATGGATCTTGTCCTAATATTACAACTTTAATATCGTTAAAATCCGTTATAAAAAAAGCTTTAAATAAGTCTGTTGAACTAGGATATATTTCTTTTGTTTTTCTTTGATTGACTACAAAATCTCTAATATTATTAAAATAGCATTTATTCATTTCGTCTTTAAGAACATCATCCCAATTGTTGTGAAACATATAACCACCACCTTTATAATTTTATTTATGATAGGTTTCATTATTATTAATTTTAAAAGATCGGTATATTTGTTCTAATAAAATGACCCTAAATAATTGATGTGGATAAGTTAACTTTGAAAATGACATCAAGTAATTAGCTCTTTTTTTTACTTCATCAGAAAGTCCGTAAGAACCACCTATCACAAACACAATATCATCTTTTAAATTCTTATCAATCAGTTTTGCAAACGAAAGTGAAGATAGTTCTACTCCATCTATATCCATTGCTATTACATAATCTTTATCGGATATTTTATTAAGGAGATTCTTTCCTTCTTCTTTTTTTGTCTTATTTATATCAAAATTATAGTCTGGTGTTTCAATTATTTGTATTTTAAAATACTTGGTCATTCTTTTTTGATATTCTTTTATAGCTAATTCAAGGTACTTTTCTTTAATTTTTCCTACACATAATATTTTTATCATAATTTTATAAAATCAGTTCTTTCTTTTTGTTTTGCTACTATTATTTTATTAACCTTTTTATGTTTGGAGTTAAGTGTGTTTACAACTGAACTGATAGCTTTTTCATAAGTGTTATTATCATCACTTAGGTGAGCTAAAACAATTGTCTTAGTCTTACTTCCAACTAATTCTGATAGGTAAAAAGCTGCATCATCATTTGACAAGTGACCCTTATTACCTAAAATTCTTCTTTTTAAATAATAAGGGTATTCCCCTGTCATTAACATTTCAATATCATGATTACTTTCAAAAACATATAGGTTATGGTTACTTAATTTATTAAAATATTTATTATTTATATAACCCGTATCAGTAATATGAACCATTGATGAAGTTCCATCACTTATTATAAAACCAACTGATTCACCAGAATCATGTGAAGTTTTTATAATTTCAACTTTAATGTCATCAACAATAGCAACCCCATCATCATATAAGCAAAATTCAAAATCTCCAATTGCTTCTTGTAATTCTGGTAATAATTTTTCTGTTGCAAAAATAACTGGATTATATTTTTTTATAAACACTCGTAATCCTTGTATATGGTCCACGTGGGTATGTGATATAAATATTGCTTTAATTTCAGCTGGATCAACTGCCAACTCACTAAGCTTATTTTCTATATAAGTTTTTGTTACTCCAGCATCAATCAATATTTTTGATTTTTCACTTACAACTAAGGTACAATTTCCTTTACTTCCGCTTGATAATACTGCTACTTTCATTATCTATACAAACTTAATGGATTTAATAGCTTCGAACCATTACTATATGGCATTGCATATTGCCATAATCCAAAGTGAAGGTGAGTACCAGTTGATTTACCAGAACTACCCATTGTACCAATTTGTTGTCCCTTATTTACCGTTTGACCATTATTTACAAAAAGCGCTGCTAAGTGTTCATAAATTGTAAAATATCCATTGTTATGGTTTATTACTACGTGATTCCCAAGCTCCGAATTACCATATAAAGCCTTTACTACTGTTCCAGCTCCAGCTGCATATATTGGAGAACCATATCCACATCCAGCAATGTCTATTCCTGCATGCATACGTCCCCAACGATAACCCATGTAACTTGATATATAATATTGTGATATTGTTGGCCATGCCCATGTCCCTGATGCAACAACTGAAGTATCATAATTTCCACCTGGAATATAAGTTCCAACTACAACAACCTTGTTTACTGCTGGTGCAAGCATTTCAGCACTAACAATAACAACGTTTGTTGTTTCACCGTTAACCGTTTTTATCTTCGTTGTTAAACGTTCCAATCCGTTTTGACCTTCGATTTTAACCGTTTGTAATCCTGCTTTTTTATTCGCATCATATTCTTGCGTTGTTTCATATTTAACATCTTGGTCTACAACACTATGCTTTTCAACAACAACATCAATAACTGGATTTATTAAACCAATTTTAACTTGTTGTCCAGTTGTTAATAAATTGTTTTCACTAGTAAACTCTGGGTTAACTATCAAGAACTCCTCAACAGCCAGCTGATGGTCATACGCTATTTTTTCAATCGTATCACCGGGCTGAACCGTATAATTCTGATCTTCAGTTACTTGACCAAATAACAAATACTTAGTTAATTCTTTTTCATCAATAAATATTTGTTCATCGGTTGAAACATACGTTTGTTTTATTGTTATATCTTGATCAACGTATATATCTTCAATTAAACTTCCAGTTGTTTCTATTTGAGATTGTGTATCAGTTTCATATTTATTAATTTCTTCTTCTGGAATAAACGCTTTTAATACCGATTTAATTGATTTATCAAATATATTTTTATCTAAAACGTTTATAACAATGTTTTTATCTTCTTTGTTTGTTGCTTTAAGAGTGATTTTATAACCCTTAACCGTAAAAGGCTTTTCTTCTTTTATAATATTATGCACCTGTTTAGAAGTTAACTCATTTTTTTCATAAGTAATACACTTTTGTATATCAACCCCTGATGGTATATAAACTTTTTCAACAGCATACTTATTTTTTATTTCTTTTTGCTCATCATTTATATATTCTTCTAATGACTGTTTATCTTCTATGTTTCCAATTACCTTACCATCTAAGTAAACTTTATATATTTCTTTTGGCTGTAATTGATATTTACTAGCAAAAGAAACAAATGTTATTATTACAAACGTTAAAGCGATGGCAATTACGTATGGAACCGTATTTTTTATTACTCTAAACATATTTATTCACCATTTTCCTTTTGAAAATTGACAAACGTACTAGTATCTTTTTTAAATAGTAATTCAACCGTTTTTGTAGGCCCACTACGGTTTTTACCAATAATAAATTCACAAATACTAGCGTTATCTTCTCTTCTTGCTTCCTTATTATAATAATCATCTCTATATAAGAACGATACAATATCAGCATCTTGTTCAATTGAACCTGATTCTCTTAAATCACTCATTAAAGGTCTTTTATCTTCCCTTGACTCAACCGCACGAGATAACTGTGCTAAAGCAATGACTGGAACACCTAACTCTAAAGCCATCGTTTTTAAACTTCGAGAAATTTCTGAAACCTCTTGTTGTCTATTCCCCTGAGACTTAGTAGGTCCAGTTATCAACTGTAAATAGTCTATAACAACTAATCCTAATTTCTTATCAGAATTAGCAAGTCTTCTGCATTTAGACCTTATTTCTCCTACCGTTATACCTGGTGTATCATCTATAAATAATGACGTATCCGATAATTGACTAATAGCCTCTGATAATCTTTTCCAATCATTATGTTCTAGCTTACCAGTTCTCATTTTAGAACCATTAATTTGTCCTAAAGATTGTAAAACTCTATTTACTAATTGCTCAGCACTCATTTCCAAGTTAAACACTGCAACAGCTTTATCACTATGCTTTGCTGCATAAGTTGCTATGTTTAAACCAAAAGCAGTTTTACCCATAGCCGGTCTAGCTGCAATTATTATAAACTGATTTGGTTGTAATCCTGCGGTTAGTTTATCAAATTCAGAAAATCCCGTAGCTAACCCTGTAATTTCAGAACCTTGCTCGGCTAATCTTTCAAGATTAGCTTGTTCTCTAAAAGCAACATCCTGTACTTTATGAAATTCCGTTACTTTTCTCATGTTACCAACACGAAGCATTTTCATTTCAGCATTATCAAGCACATCATAAATAGAATCTTCTGCTGTATATGCATCTGTTGCTATTTCGTTAGAAACATCAATTATATTCCTTGCAACCGACTTTTCTTTTACAATATTTATGTAATAATCAGCGTTTGCTGCGCTTGGTACGGAATCTATTATTTCTGATAAATATTCAACATTACCAACTTGTGTTAATATTTTTTTATCACTAAGTCTATTTGCGACAATCGTCATATCAATTGGGGTATCTTTTGAACTTAATTCACTTAATACGTTAAATATTTTAGCATTTGCATCACTATAAAAAGATTGTTCTTCTAGTTCATCACAAATCTTTTGAAGGGCATACTTTGATAAAAAAGCAGCTCCTAAAACCGCTTTTTCAGCGTCTAAATTATGAGGCATATTTTTTTCTGCCATTTTATCCATCTCCTTACTTTATTAATTCTATTGTTACAATTGCATCTACTTTTGGATGAAGCCTAATTTTAACCTTATGGCATCCTAAAGAACTAGCTGGAAAGTCAAACACTACTTTCTTTTTATCTATATCATATCCTAATTCTTCTAGTTGTGTACAAACCTGCTTAGAAGATATTGTTCCAAATACTTGATCATTTTTTCCTGTTTGAACTTTAAATTTTAAGTGTTCTTTTAATAATTTTTCTTTTATTTTGTTACATTTTTCAATATCGTTTTTTTCGTTTTCAGCTTTTTTCTTATTAGTAATGTCTAATATCTCTTTACTCCTTGCAGTACATGCAACTGCATAACCATTTCTAATTAAGAAGTTTTGTCCATAACCATCTTTTACTTCTTTAATTTCTCCATTTTTGCCTTGTCCTTTTACATCTTTTATAAAAATTACTTTCATAATTAGCCCTCTTTTCTAATTACCGATTTATGTATAATATTATAACATAAAATTAGTTTAAATAAAACAAAAGAAAACTTACTCAAAGTAAGCTTTCTTTTATTTAACAAATGGAATTAACGCTAGTATTCTAGCTCTTTTTATTTGCATTGCAATATGTCTTTGGTGCTTTGCGCATGCTCCAGTTACTCTTCTAGGTAATATTTTACCTTTTTCATTTATATATTTTTTAAGAATTTCTGGATCTTTATAGTCAACGCTTTTACCAGCACACATTTGACAAATTTTCTTTTTCTTTCTAAAAAATTCTGCCATCGTATCCTCCTTCTTTTTTATTAAAACGCGATATCATCATCACTTATTTCAATGCTGCTTCCAAAATCGGCAAAAACATCATCAGAAACGTTAGTTTCCTTAGGTGTTTCAGTTTGAAAATCAGCTGGTGAAACAGTTTCTGATTTTTCTGAAGTTGCTGATGAAGAACCCTTTGACTCTAAGAATTGAACACGATCAGCAACTACTTCTGTTACATAAACTCGCTTTCCATCCTTATCTTCATAGTTTCTAGTTTGAATTCTTCCATCAATTCCAACTAATGAACCTTTGGTTAAATATTTTTTAATGTTTTCTGCCTGCTTTTGAAAGGCAACAATGTTTATAAAGTCAGTTTCTCTTTGACCTTGAGTATTAGTATATTGTCTGTCAATTGCTATTGAAAAATTAACAATTGCTGCATTACTTGATGAATATCTAAGTTCTGGGTCTCTTGTTAACCTACCAATTAAAAATGCTTTATTCATTCTACTTCCTCATTTCTTAATTTTCTGATTTTATAATTAAATGACGAATAACATCTTCGCTAATTAATGCCAAACGATCAAATTCGTTAATAGCTTTTGCATCATTAGCTTCAATATTAATTAAAAAATAGTAACCAGTTTTATGCTTTTTAATTTCATAAGCTAGTTCTTTTTGCCCTAAATCCTTTGAAGATATTACTGTTGCTCCATTATCTGCTAAAGTTTTTTCAAACCCTTTAGCAACTTCTTTAATGGTATTTTCTTCAAGGTTAGGTCTAACGATGAACATAATTTCATATTTCATTGTTTTTTCCTCCTCTTTCGGTCTATTCGGCTTTTCCTCTAGTGAAAAGCAAGAGAGTAAATTCATTACTCGCTTTGTATTATAACAAAAAAGAAGTCCAAAGTAAACTTCTTTTTATTATTATATTAAATATATACGCAAGTTATGATTTAACATTTTGCTTTTTAACGTATGAGCAATCAGTTGTTTTAAACATTTTATCAGCATCTTTATAATTAATTCTCTTTTTTTCAGTTATTATAGGCTCTAAATTTGCCACAACCATTTCATCATTAGTTACATAACAATTCTTGTAAAACTTGTATTTTGAATAAGTAAGGACATCTTCATAATCATTACCTTCTTTTTTCACTAACACATATCTTTTAGGTGAAAAAGACTTAATACCACGCTTAGTTTCGTTATCATATTTTATTTTTCCAATAACTAACTCAGCTAAAAACAAATCTTTTGTTTTTAATCCAAATATTTTTTTTAATATCATCATCTTTTACCCCTACACATTAAACCTAAAATGACATATGTCACCATCTTGCATCAGGTACTCTTTACCTTCTACTCTTAGTTTACCAACTTCTTTACACTCTTTTTCTCCCTTATAAGTATACATATCTTTATATGATATAACTTCTGCTCTAATAAAACCTTTTTCAAAATCTGTATGAATTATCCCTGCACAGCCTGGAGCTTTCATTCCATCCTTAAATGTCCATGCCCTTACTTCATCACTTCCTGCCGTAAAATATGTTTTTAAACCAAGCAGTGAATAAGCAGCCTTTATAAGCTTATCTAAACCACTTTCCTTTATTCCTAATTCTTCTAAAAAAAGTACTTTATCCTCATTTTCAAGTTCGCTTAATTCTTCTTCTATCTTAGCACAAAGAACAATTGTTTCTGCCTCATCTTTAGCAGCATGTCTTCTTACTAAATCAACATATTTGTTTTCAAATTCGTTAAGACTTTCTTCTTTAACGTTTGCAACATATATTATTGGTTTCATCGTTAACAAATTGAATGGTTTAAGAATCTTTAATTCATCTTCAGAATATGTAAGCATTCTAGACGGGATATTATTTTCTAACCCCTCTTTTACTTTTTTTAATACTTTCACTTCTAATAAAGCTTCTTTGTCTTTTGAACTTATCGCTTTTTTTTCTTGTTTAGATATTCTTGTTTCAACCACCTCTAAATCACAAAAAATAAATTCTACATCAATTATCTCAATATCCCTTATTGGATCTGTTTTTCCTTCTACATGAGTAATGTTTGAATCATCAAAACACCTTACCACTTCAATAACTGCATCCACCTCACGAATGTGCGATAAAAACTTATTACCTAAACCTTCACCTTGTGATGCTCCTTTAACTAATCCAGCAATATCAGTAAATTCAAAGGTTGTTGGAACTAAACTTTTAGGCTTACATAGATCATTTAAAAAATCTAACCTTTCATCTGGAACGGTTACCATGCCTACGTTTGGTTCTATCGTTGCAAATGGATAGTTTGCAGCTAATATATGCTTTTTTGTAATAGCATTAAATAATGTTGATTTCCCTACGTTTGGTAATCCAACTATGCCTGCTGTTAAGCTCATAAATTCACTTCCTTTTTCACTTTATGTATTATAGCATGGATAACTAAAGAAGTGAACATCTTTAGTTATAAGCATAAAAAAAAGAGCAAAGCTCTTTATACTCCTGGATATATTCCCGGACCAATTGGTAATCCAATTATGTACCAACAGATTATTGCAAATATCCACATCAACATAATTCCTACAAAGTATGGAAAAATAACTTTATAACATCCTCTAATACTAAAATCATTTTTATTTTTAGTATAAACTTCAATAAATCCAATAAATATTACAAAGTAAGTAAATAATGGTGTTATACAATTAGTTATTGAATCTCCAGCTCTAAATACTAGCTGAGCAAACTCTGGATTAATGTTAGCTTTCATAACAAGTGGCATTACATTTGGTGCTAAAACAGCCCATTTAGCAATGGAACCTGGTAAAACAATATTTGCAATTAAAGTAAAAGCTAATATTAATAAAATTAATGGTATAAAAGAAAAGTCAGATACTGAAATTAAATTAGCAAAGGTTCCAGTTATAACCGTTCCAATGTTAGTCTCATTAACTATTGCAATTAATAAAGCTGCAAAGAATACTAACACAAATATTCCTCCAACACTTCTTAAATAGTCAGTAGAAAAATTAACCATATCTCTTATTTTTTTAATGGTTCCAGTTACTACACCAAAAACAAAGCCTTGAATAGCAAATAATAAAGATGTAATTCCAACTAAACCAGTAATAAATAAAGCATCATTACTAAACAACATCTTAGAATATGCTCCTTGTGATTTATCAAGTAACAATCCTACAAACCCGTTTGATTGGGATGGTATTAACATTATTATAACTGGAATAATAAATATTATTGTTGCTATTAATACTGCTACTAAACCTTTCTTTTCCTGATCAGTTTCTAACATTATTTCTTCTTCTTCAAGACTGTTTTTACCTAGCTTTCTTACCATTATTTTTTCGGTTATATAAGTACATATTACTGCTATTAATACTGCCGCTGCTATTGTAAAAAATAAATTGCTACTTTGTGAAACAATGTATTCAGTATCCAACAACTTTGCACTAGCTTCCGTATAACTAACAAGATTATAATCTAATGACGTTATAAATAAACCTGCTCCGTGTCCTGATGCAAGTGAAGCAAAACCTAAGGCAAGCCCGCCAATCGGGTTTCGGTTCATACTCATAAACAAAACTGCTCCAAGTGGTAGTAAAAGAACGTATCCCATGTTACTATCAACACTTGCTATAATACAAATCAAAGAATATAAAAACACAATTAATGGCTTTGGTATTCTCTTTGTAATTGCATTACAAAACGTTTTTAAATATCCTGATTTTAATGCAATACCGAAGGCTATTGATGCAATAAGAAGAACTCCAAATGGGGCAAAACTTTTCAAACTTTCATATCCAGTTGTTAATAAAAATTTTATTCCATCAATACTAAAAAGTGAATTAACCGGGATGGTTATTGATTCAACTTCTCCAGCAATCGTAGTTAATTTATCATAAGTCGCCTGAAAGTTTAAAGCACCAGCAATACCACTTACAATAATTGTAAATAAAGACGCATATATAAAAAACATAATCGGATGCGATGATCTTTTGTTTTTCTTTTTTTTACTCATTATTACCCTCCATTACTCTTTTTATCTTTTTATTAAAATCAACCCTGGGTAGCATTATTATCCTACCACAATTTTCACATTTGATTTTAATATCAACCCCTATCCTTGTTATTTTAAACAGGTTAGTTCCACACGGATGTTGTTTTTTCATTTCTACTAACGATCCAAGTTCATAATTATTTTTCATTTGAATCTCCGTTTTTTAAATATGGGGTTTTTATTCCACTTTTTTCTAAAGCACTCCTATACTCTTTTAATAATTGTAATTGTACTTCAAAATGTTTAGCTGGCTTACATTTGCCAGTTATCCTAATTACAACTCCATCTTTTGATAATTCTTGTACTCCTAAAACCTCTACTTCACTTAGTAAATCAGGTACTTTTTCTCTTATAGTAGCTGAAGTTATCAATAATATTTTTTCTACCTTATCAAGTTTTGAATCATAATCAACAACAATATCTATAACTGCTAAAGATTTAGAAATACTATAATTAATAACTTCACTTATGTTCCTGTTTGAAATAATTTTTATTTCACCAGTATACGCCTGAATTCTAGTGGTTTTTAAGCCTATTGATAATACTTCACCTTTAAATCCTGATATTTCAATTAAATCACCAACTGAAAACTGATCTTCAAATAAAATTGAAACTCCAACTAGAACGTCTTTTAAAATATCTTGGAGAGCTAATCCAATAACTAAACTTACTACTCCTAAACCAGCTACAATGGATGTAGCATTAATTCCAAATACACTTAACAAAGCCAAAAAAGCAATTATATATATTACGTATCTACACACATTGCTTAGCAAACCTTTAATCGTTTTAATTTTACCAATGTTAAACTTAGAACTCTTTCGACTAGGATCAAAAGTTTTAGATACAACCGTTTGGGCTATTTTATTTATAATTATTGCAATAATTATAATTATAATTGGCATATATACTATTTTAGGAATTATTAATCCAAATATTTTCATGTTTTTCTCCTATTCTACTTCTACGTTTAAAATTTCAAGAATTCTATTTAAATCTTCAGGAGTTACAAACGTTATTTTTATTTTATTATCAGATATAGAAACCTTTGTTCCTAATTTTTCTTTTAAGGCTTCTTCTACAAATTTATACTCTTTGTTTTTGCTTTTTAGCGTTTTCTTTATTGGCATGCTCCTAGTAAAATAAGCATTCTCTGCTAAAGTTTCTAGTTCTCTAACGCTAAGTGAATCAGTTACTATTTTATTTGCAAGTTCATCAATTTGATTATGATTTTCTAATTTACTTAAAACCCTTGCATGGCCCATTGAAATCTTATTATATAAAACCATGTCTTGTACTTCAAGTGGAAGTCTAAGTAACCCTAGCATGTTAGTAATATGGCTTCTACTTTTACCAAGTTTTTTAGCTAAATCATCCTGAGTTAACCTTAAAGACTCTATTATAGCCTTGTAAGCCTTAGCTTCTTCAATTGCTGATAAATCTTCTCTTTGCAGATTTTCAAGCAATGCTACTTGCATCATTTCATCATCAGTAAAGTTTCTAACAATAGCCGGTATTGTTTTTTTACCAGCTAACACTGATGCTTTTGCTCTTCTTTCACCAGCAATTATGTCATATCCTTTAACGCTTTTCTTTACTATAATCGGTTGAAAAACGCCATGTTCTTTAATTGATTCTGATAATTCTCTTAAAGCATTATCATCAAATATTTTTCTTGGTTGATATGGGTTACTTCGTAACTCATTTAAATTAACCTCTATTATTTGATCTTTAGGAGTTTCATTAATTATTTCTTTTTCCACTCTATCAAAATCCAACATTTCTGAATTAAACAACTGTTCAAGGCCCATTCCTAAAGCCCTTCTTTTATTATTTTCTTGATTCATTTTGTTCAATAACCTCCTTTGCTAAATTAAGATATGCTTCAGTTCCCCTACTCATTGGATCATACGCAACAATTGGCTTTCCATGAGATGGTGCTTCTGTCAATCTAATTAACCTTGGAATCAAGGTATTATAAACTCTTTCTTTAAAGAACCCTCTTATTTCTTCTACTACTTCTAAGCCCAAATTTGTCCTTGAATCTAGCATTGTTAACAATACTCCTTCAATTTCTAAGTTAGGATTTAGTTTTTTTTGTGCTAACATTATTGTGTTTAATAGTTGCATTATTCCTTCTAAGGCAAAAAACTCACACTGTACTGGTATTAAAACCGAGTTAGCCGCAGTTAAAGCGTTTGTTGTTAATAACCCAAGTGATGGTGGACAGTCAACTATAATAAAATCATATTCATCTGAAATTTGATCTAAACCTTTCTTTAGCTGAATGTTTTTTTGAAATTCAGGATCTTGTTTTCCTTTTTCCATTAATTCTATATCAGCTCCAGCTAAGTTTATAGTAGCAGGAATTATCCATAAATTTTTAAAATTCGTTCTTACTATTGATTGCTTTGCTTCGCATCTTGATAGAAGTAAGTCATAAATACTATGTACAACGTCTCCTTTATTAATACCTACTCCAGTTGATGCATTCCCTTGTGGATCAAGGTCTACAATTAAGACTTTTTTCCCTTGAACACCTAATGATGCTGCTAAATTTATACTAGTGGTTGTTTTCCCAACCCCACCTTTTTGATTTACTAATGCGATTATCTTTCCCATTCATTACACTTCCCCTCAATACTCACTACCATTTATACTATCAATATTACCATTCTACCAAAAAAAAGCTTTTTTTGAAAGTTTTTTAGATAAAGTGGCAAAAAAATCAAGTGATTAATCACTTGCTTGTTGGATTTTTTCTGAAAATTCTTTTATTTTTCTAAAGCGATGGTTTAAACAAGATTTGCTTACGTTAGAATTGGTTTCTAAGCTCATTATCTTACTTAATTCTAATAGAGATGATTCTGGATATTTTAATCTAAATTTTACTGTTTCTTGAAGTTTATCATCCATTAATTCTAAAGCGTCGTTATTAATAATCACGTTGATTTCATCTATTTGTTTATTAGAAGTGGCAATTGTTCTTTCAACGTTTGCCTGTTCACAATTATTTAACCTATTAGTCATGTTTATTTTTTCTCTAAAAACACGTATTTCTTCATAATACATAACTCCATTATAAGCCCTAATAATTCTTAAAAAATCACTAATTTTTTCAGCTTCTTTTATATAAACCATGTATCCTTTTTTACGATGAAGAATTTTACTATTTAAATTATTATCCTTAAGTAAGTTGTTTAAGAATTTAGCATAATCTGTATCTGCTATTAAAAACTCTAAATGGTACCTAGATGTCTTTGGATCGTTTAAACTTCCTGACACCAAAAATAATCCACGTAAAAAAGCCCTTCTTAATTCTTCATCTGATAAAAGTGAATCACTAGGGATTCTAAGTAGTTGATTTTTTTCATTTACAATACCTAAATCCCTTAAAACCTTTAGCGTATCTCTTTTTAATTCTAAAACATATATTTCGTTTTTCTTAAAATTGTAGTTTTTTCTAACCGTTACACTTAAGTTAATATCATAAAGTAATTTAAAAAGTCCAAATATTCTATTTGCTACAAACTTGTTTTCAGTTTGTATTTTTATGTTATATATTTTTATATCAGCACTAGTTCTAATTATACCTGATAGTTCTGATATATATTCAGCTCTAGTACATTCTGTAGTACTTATTTCTTGCTTTATTTTACTTGAAAAAGTCATGATATCACATCCCTACAAACATCATATCAGAAAAAGCTTTTTTTTTCAACATATCCGGGTGTTTTTATTTATATATTATTAAAAGAAGCTATAACCTAGCTTCTTTTTAGCTTATTTATAATACTAGTTGCTGCTATTGCCCCTTCACTAGTTGCCGTAACAATTTGATATAATTTTTTATCAATTACATCTCCACAAGCATAAACTTTTTTTTCACTTGTTTCCATTAACTCATTAACAATAATTCCTTTAGAAGTTGTATTAAGTTTTAAAGTATGGTAAAACCCATCATTTAAAGCTTGACCAATACAAACAAAAATACCATCAGCTTTTACTTTTGTATCATCTGATAAACTAACAGCTACTATATTATTGTTTTCATCAATTACTTTTTCCACCACTACTCCGTTTTTTATTATTAAGTTTTTTATGGTTAGTAATTCTTCTTTTTCAAAATCAGTACATTTCAATTCATTAGATCTATTAATAATAGTTATTTCCTTTGCAATATTTGATAAATAAATTGCCGTTTCAGCAGCTGTGTTTCCACCACCTACAATAACAACTTTCCTATCTTTATAAAGACTTCCGTCACAAACAGCACAATACGAAATACCTCTACCTTCAAAATTTTTAGCGTTTTCTGCAAGGAGCTTTTTAGCTGTTCTTCCTGATGAAATTATTAAATATTCTGATTCATATTTACCTTTATTAGTTATAATTTTAAAAGTGTTTTCTTTTTCAACGCTTATTACTTCTTCAATTTTTACGTTTAATCCTAACTCTTCTAACTGACTATACATTTTAAAAGCAAGATCAGGTCCTGAATGTTCTACATAACCAGGATAATTTTCAACTCGAAAAGACTTATTAAGGTTACCACCTGGAGCTTCCTTATCTATTAATAAACAAGATATCCCTGCCCTTAGTAGATAAATACAAGCACTCATCCCTGCCGGACCTGATCCTATTACTATTACATCAAAACAAGATTTCATCTACTTTGTCCTCCGATATATTATATTTTGGATTCTTTTTACTACTATATATGAAAAGTGCTACTCCTGCTATAATCATTAATATTGACACTATTTGAGCTACCTTTAAATTCATTAACATCAAACTATCTGTTCTTAATGATTCTATGAAGAACCTAACTACTCCATACCAAACAAGATATAAAGAAGTTGCGCTACCAACATTAGCATTTTTACTACTTCTATATCCAATAATTACAAAAAAACCAATTAAACATAAAATGGATTCATATAAAAAAGTTGGGTGATGGTAAAATCCGCCTATTTTCATCGCTTCAACAATAAATGATGGTAAATGTAAACCATTTAGAAAACTTTTTGATACAATGCTTCCATAAGCTTCTTGATTAAAGAAATTCCCCCATCTTCCTATAGCTTGAGCAATAATTAAACCAGGAACAGCAATATCTGTCATTCTTATAGCACTTATTTTATATTTCTTGCAATATACTATTAAAGTTATTAAACCTGCTATTATGCCACCATGAATTGCTAACCCACCGTTCCAAATCTTTATTATTTCAAGTGGATACGATAAATAATAATCCAAGTTAAAAAGCACGTAATATATTCTAGCACCAAGTATTCCAAAAATAACACACCAAAAAATAATGTTAGTTATAAAATAATTAGATAATTTAAATTTTAAAGCTTCTTTACTTATTATTATTGTTGCAATAAGGACTCCTAATAATATTAAAACAGAGTACCATGTAATGCCAAATTTACCAAAACTAAAAATAAGTGGATTCATATTACCTCCTACAATAATTTATTAAAGGTTTTATTATTAAACCTTCCATAATTACATTCATTATACTTATAAATATTGAAATGATAAATGGTGAGAAAAAACCAGTCAAATAAAAATATTTTCCCAATATAAGATTTGTTAAAAGAAGAATAAGTACGTTTATAACAAAATAAAACAAACCTAATGACATTCCTATAAGTGGGAGAGAAATTGTAACCAAAATAGGTTTAACCGTTTTATTTAATACGTATATTATTATTGCAGCGATAAACCCAACAAAAAAATTTTCAATATATAACGCGCTAAATAAGTTAGAAGTTATTAATAAAACAAGCGCATAACCAATCATATATATTAACCATTCTAAAACACTATTTAATCGGTATTCAGCTTTACTCTCCTGCTTCTTTTTATTCCCATCATTTACTACTATTACCTTCATATTATCACCAAATTAATTATACCATAACAATTGAAAAAAAGAAATTTAAAATTCCGACATAAAAAAGAGAATTTCAAATAAAATTCTCTTTAATTTTTTCTAACCATTGCGTTGCCATTATTCATATACCATATGTATTCTTGAGTAGTATCCGTAAA
>JAVXAN010000014.1:0-21895 GCA_036660495.1 Bacilli bacterium
ACTAAATAAGACCAAATAACCATTACAATTGGTGCATATAATGCCCCATTATCAAAAAATAAAAAGATTATGACAAAAACTATAAATGAAGTATAAAACTTAAAATTAAGATAATACTCAACGTCAAATTTTTTAGATATTCCAAAGAGGTTTATTTTGCTTTCTGCTTTTTTTATATCTTTTTTACGATATATTTTATAAATTAATCCGTGATCCTTTTCCATTTCTAAAACCTCACTTTCATAACACGATTCACTATAAATACGTATACTAAGTAAACAACAATAGTAATTAATAAAATTAGTCTACCAATGGTTGTAGTAAATAAAGGGTCAAAATAACTATTATCAAAGAAATATATTGCCGTAATAAAAGCAAAAGGTAAAAATAAAAGCACTCTGCTTATCATCGTTGAACTTGAAGTTAAAGCTTTCATTTCTTGTTTTAGCTTTTTCTTGTTAAAAAGCATCTTTTCAATTGAAGAAAAGACCTTGATAATATTACCTCCAGTTTTATTTAAAATGGTTAGTGAAGAAGTTATGTAACTAACTTCTTCTAAAGCTACTCGGTTGTTAAACCTTTCAAAAACCGTATCAAGTGATAATCCATAACTTATTTCTAAATGCATTTTTTTAAATTCCTGCTGTATTGGTCCTTTTAATTCATTAGCAACAATTTCAATTGCTTGCATCGTGCTTCTTCCAGATCTAAAAGCATTATTCATAATTATAATAGCGTTTAATAAATCTTGTTCTATTTGTTTTTTCTTTGCATAATTAGAAAACATAAAGAAGATGTCTATTATAAAAAAACCTAGGAAAGCAGCAATCAAAAGTTCAAAAACATTAGGATAAGTTCCTTCTATAATTTTTGCAAAAAAGATTATTATAATAAACATTATACAAACAATTATTTTATTACTAATATAATCTAAAGGAACAATTTCATTTATTTTATCATATGAAATGTACTTACTATACCTTCTTGAGTATTTAGAAGCGAGTTTAGACTTTTTTAAAACTTTTGTTAATTTCTTTATCATTTTAAAATAAGAATTTGATGCTCTATCAAATAATGACTTTGAATCACTTTTAAGAGAATCAACACTATATTTAGAGATTCTTCTTTCCAAACTAAGAGCTTTATTAAAAATAATAATGCAAAGAATAACCAATGCTAAAATTAATATTATTATAGTTTGGAAAATAAATACGTTATTCATGGTTTCACCTTCTTATCTTATTTTTTAAATTCAAATATATCATCAACGTCCGTTATACCCTTATTTTTAATTTTTTCATAAACCTTTGGAACGTATTCATATAAAACAAAGCTTCCATCAACTTCTCCTGTGTTTGTTAATCCGTTTTGGACAAAAGCAAAAATTTCTTTTAGTTGAATAACATCATTCTTAAATCCAACAACTTCACAAATACTGTTAATCTTTCTTCTACCATCAGATAGTCTAGTTACGTTAATTACTAAATCAATAGCATTTTCAATATACTCACGAATTGCTTTAATAGGAATTTCCATTCCAGCCATTAAAATCATGGTTTCTAGTCTGTTTAAAGCATCAGATGGACCGTTAGCATGCATGGTAGTAAGTGATCCATCATGACCTGTGTTCATTGCTTGAAGCATGTCAAAAGCTTCTTTACCACGGACTTCTCCAACAATAATTCGGTCAGGTCTCATACGAAGTGAATTAATAACTAAATCTCGAATGGTTATTTCTCCAGTACCTTCATAATTAACTAATCTAGTTTCAAGACCAATAACGTGATTTTGATGAAGTCTTAGCTCCGCTGCATCCTCGATGGTAATTACCCTCTCATGATCTCCAATAAATGAAGACAAAGCATTTAGCATCGTAGTTTTACCACTTCCGGTACCACCACAAATAATTATGTTTAGCTTAGCTTTGACCGAAGCCTCTAAAAATCTTGCCATATATGGTGTTAACGTTCCACTTCTAATAAAATCATCAATGTTTTCCATATCTCTTTTAAACTTACGAATAGTTACCACCGGACCATTTAAAGAAAGGGGTGGGATTATTGCGTTAAGCCTAGAACCATCATTTAATCTAGCATCAACCATTGGGTTTGCAGTATCAATTGTTCTACCTAGTGGTTGAACGATTTTTTGAATTGTTCTAATTATGTGTTCGTCATTTATAAAAGATACTGAGTCATCTTTTATAACCTGTCCATCTATTTCTATATATATTTGATCTTTACCATTTACCATTATTTCAGTAATGTTAGGATCATCCAAAAGTTCTGTAAGCGGACCATAACCATTAATTTCATTATCAACTAGATTAAATATATGGCTACGTTCTAAGTTAGTTAAATCATATCCTTCTAAGGCTTTGTCTATCTCATCATTTATGTATTCATGTAATAATTTATCTCCTGGAACCTTATCATCAATTAAGTTGGATATGATAGTGTTTCTTAATTTATCTAATAATTCTTTATCTTTAAAAACATCATAATCTGAAACAGGTCTTATAGAAACTTTTTCTTCTTTTATATCAAAAGCATCAACTAATCTTTTCTTTATCATTTACTGTTTCCTCCTGTATCACACTTTTAGATTCTATTAATGATTCGGCTAACCTAGTAAGGTTTGATATTGCCGTTTTCTTAGATGCTCTTATTTTTTCATTTAACGTTAAAATATCTCCCGCCATTACATACTTATCTATATCTTTTATATAAAAAGAATTATCAACTATGTAATCAATGTTATGTTTTATAATGTTTTTAATATCATACGTTGAAAAATAATCTTTTCCGGTATCCTTTGAAGCGTTTAACATCACTTTATAATTAGTGGTTTCTGTTTCATCAAAAATAGTTATCATACTCCTAGAATTTTTTAAATCAACTGGATCATTAGTAATTATAAACAAAGTGTTATCACTTTTATCAAGAGCAGTTAAAGAAATATGGCTCAAGTTATGAGAAGTATCAATTAAAATAACGTCATACTTACTAGCACATGTTGAAATAATTAAATTAGTATAACTAGAATCTATTTTAATAGCATTTCTAGGATCTTTAGGAGATGCTAAAACATCAATGTTATCATTATACTTTGAAATATAACCTTCAATTCCCTTATACTTATTATTACTCATATCATCAGTAACGTTAAATATCGTTTTATTAACATCAATATTTAGTGAGACAGCTATTCCACCACTATTTAAATCAAAATCAATAATTAGTACTTTTTTATTAAGTAAACTATAAATTCCTGCTAAGTTAAGAGTCATTGTTGTTTTACCAACTCCCCCCTTACAAGAAAAAACCGTAATTATTTTAGCTGATGTTTTTACCATTTTATTTACCTTTTCTTTCTATTATAAACTCATCATTTTCTTTTGTCCCTTCGTACCTACTAATGATTTTATAAGTTTTTTCACTAATAAAGCTTCCAAATAACCCCTTAGAATTTTTTTCTAATTGAAGCGTTATTTTATTATTAACTGGATCTATTTTTATTTCGTAAGACTCTATTTCTAAATCGTTTTTATGAATCAAATTAACCATTTTATCATTGGGATCTTCATTAATATGTTTTAATCCATACATAACTACTTCTTCACTAATATGGTTAAGAAAGTTAGCATTATATTTAGCAAGGCCTAAATCAATAACATACGTTCCCATAATTATAAGTACTGGTAAAAATATTACAAACAAAACCAAAGACTGTCCCTTATTATTCATTATATATCACCCTACTTGAACTTATATTAAAAACATTTTTATTAATTAAATTAAGCCCCGGGGTTATTGGTTTAATTGTATTTTTCACCCTAATGGTAACGTATTCATCCGTAACTGATATAGTTATTAAAACAATATCTTTTCTTTCTTTGTTTAACTCGTTAGAAATATCGCTTTCGTTTTTACCATTTTTATATAAATTAACCGCATCACTAACGACGTTTTCTAAACTGTTTTTTTCGTTAAGAACTCTACCAAAGTCAACAATAAGAAAAACCAGCATTAAAATAACTGGTAAAATAATCACAAATTCTACTAGTGCTTGACCCCTCGATTTCATTCTTTCACCCCTATTATTAAGTTTAATTATAGCAAATAAATTGCTATAAAACAACAAGTATGAATAAAATTACAAAAATAAATAATATTTCTAATTTATGCTAAAAAAAAGATCACAATTTTTTGCGACCACTTTTAATTTATATTTTAATTAATTAAGCTTCTTTTTGTACTATTTCTTTGCCTTTATAAAATCCGCATGATGGACACACTCTATGTGGTCTAATCATTTCAGCACATTTTGGACATTTTACAATTCCGTTTGCTTCGATTTTATAGTGAGTACGACGCATTCTTTTTCTAGTCTTACTAACTTTTCTAAATGGAACCGCAAATAATTGGATATTCAATTTTAACATATTCTCACTCCTTCCTTACTCTTTCAGATATTCACTTAACTTAGAAAGCCTTGGATCAATTGTTTCCTTTTTTTCGTTTTCATCAGTAAGACGCCAACCATCTCCCTCTGTCTTTATGCAGTTAGCAGTAGAATGAAGAACTCTTAAAGGAACATCCATTAATATATATTGCCATATAATTGGGAAAATATCAACCCTATTTTGGGTAATTTCCAAAGAATTATCACTATTTTCCCCAATTATTTCATTAATTGATAAATCAAAAGGATATTCAACGTCTTTTAACGTTCTTGCACAAGAAAGAATCATAACGCCCTTTATTCTAAGGTTTAATTCATATTCATCTTCTACTAAAGCGATAAATCCGCTTACTTTAACAGGACTAATTCTTTTAATTTCAGTGTTTATTAAACATGATTTATCAATTTCTATTTCTTCTGATATTTCATATTTATATGAGTTACAATAAATTAACTTTTTTAAATCAATAATCATCATATCACCACCGCTTTTTAATTATACTAATTTATTTTGTTTTTTTCAAGACTATTTTTGAAATCTTTTATCAACATAAGAATAACATTTTAATTCATCAAGCCATTCATCTGGATAAGAAGTTGGAATTTTTTTAATAATTCGGTAATCATGCCAGTGGGTATAAGCTTCAATAAAAGCCTTATACTCCTTTATTATTTCTTTTGGTAAACCACATGGGACATGTACCGTTCCATTTTCGTTTTTTACTGTTATTATATTAGTTATATAAGTCATTAAATCTATATAATCTCCAAAAGAAGTATTAATTATCTTAAGAGTTCTGTTTTCAAAAGAAGAACATCCAGTTATCTTTCTTATAAATTCAAAATCAATTACTTGAACATCTCCATTTTTAACCATAACGTTATTTCCACTTTTTAAATCGTTATGAGCAAAACCATTATTATGTAATGACTTTAAAACCAAACTATATTTTTTAAGAATATCAATTTTTTCACTATAACTTAAGTCATAAATAACGCTATCGATATCTTTATAACCATCTAAATATAACGATGACGTTCCTAAATAACAATCACCTAAATAAAACAATTGATTTGGATAATTAATTCCGTTAAGCTTTATTGTTCCCACTTCATTATAAGCTTCTTCAATTAATTTTAAAAACACCTTATAAAATTTAGACTCTAGTTTATTAGGTTTAACAATTTTATTAAACTGATTATTTTCTATCCAGTAATAATTTTTTGCATCCATTGTTAAACTTTTGCTTTTTAAAATATCTTCTAAATATATTTGCAGCTTTTCCACTTTTTTTCACCACTTTTTCTTTTTATAGTTTGATATTCTAACATAATTTTAAAGAATTGTAAAAAATATGTTATTATATTCTTAAAAGAGGTGCAAACATGGAAAAAATCGGAATAATAGCTGAATATAATCCTTTTCATAATGGTCATTTATACCATTTAAACAAAGCTAAAGAATTATTCCCTAATGGTACTTTTATTCTTGTGTTAGTTGGTAATTTTACTCAAAGAGGCGACGTTAGCATCATAAATAAATGGGATAAAGCTAAACTTGCTCTTAATAATGGTTTTGATTTAGTGGTAGAACTTCCTTATATATTTGCTACTTCTAGTGCCGATGTATATGCTACTGGCGCCATAGAGACGTTAAATAACTTAAAGTGTAATTATTTAATATTTGGCAGTGAAACAAATGACATCAACCTATTTGAATTTCTAGCTAAAGAATCAGTTAATAATACTGAGTATGATTTATTATTAAAATCAAGTCTGGCTAAAGGATTAAATTTCCCTTCTGCTTGTTCTTCAGCGTTAAAAAGCGTTACTAATACAGAAATAAATAAACCAAATGACATTTTAGCATTAGAATACGTTAAAGCAATAAAAAAGACTAATAGCAATATTAAACCAGTTAGTATTAAAAGAATTAATGATTATCATAGTAAAAAAATTAGTAACAATATAACTAGTGCTACTTCAATAAGAAATAATATTAATAATATTAATTTAATTAAAAATGCTTTACCAAATGATTCTCTTGATCTAATTCAAAGAATATCACTAGATGATTATTTTAAATATTTAAAATATCAAATATTAACAAACGATAATTTAAAAGATATACTAGGAGTTGATGAAGGACTTGAAAACAAGTTAAAAAAAGAGATTAATAATGTTTACTCACTAGATGGTCTAATTTTAAAGTTGAAATCAAAGCGTTACTCATACAATCGTTTAAAAAGAATGATGCTTCATATCATATGTAATGTTAATAAAAGCGATAATGATTTAAAAATAAAGTACGTCAGGGTATTAGCATTTAATAAGCTTGGACAAAAAGTGTTAAATGAAGTAAAAAAAGAAACAAACGTTCCTATTATTACAAAATTTAAAAAAGAATATAATGATTTATTGAAATTAGATATTAAAGCTACTAATGTATATTCTTTAATAGGTAAAACTGAAAACGACTTCATTTCTAGTAAAAAAAGCAACTAAAAATAGTTGCTTTCTTATTATTCTTTAGCCTTAAATATCATTGTGAATATAAATGCAAAGATAATTGCCGCGACAATTCCTACTGATGTTAAACTAAACATTCCCCCTAATAACCCAAGTAACCCTGAGGCATCAGCCTTAGCAAGAGCTCCATGAATTAAAGAATGCCCAAAACTAGTTATTGGAACAAGGGCTCCTGCACCACAATATTTAATAAACAAATCATAAAGCCCAAAAGAATCAAGAAAAGCTCCTAATACCACAAATATTGATGTTACGTGTCCGGGAGTAAGTTTTGTATTATCAAGAATTATTTGTCCTATTAAGCAAACCGTACCGGCAAAAAGAAATGAATATAAATATATCATAATTCAACCTCCAAACTAACAGCATGACTAATGCTAGGAATACTTAACTTTTGATTATTCATAGTTGGACTCATAAGAGCTCCTGTTGCAACTAAAAGGACTTTTTTTAACTGCCCTTTTTTCATTTTATTTAAAACGTCAGTGTAAGTAACTAGTGCTAAACAAGCCGGCCCACTTCCACCAGCATTTACCTTCTTTTGCTTTTTAATATCATATATAATACATGCTGAATCTTCATAATTATAATCCAGTTTTGTATTATAGACTTCTTTCATAAATTTTTTTAATGTTTCTTTACCATAAATTCCTAAATCCCCAGTTAAAATAAGGTCATAGTCAGATATGGTTTGATTTGTATCTTTTAAATGATCATTAATTGTTCTAGCTGCAGAAGGAGCCATAACTGTTCCCATATCGTAAACATCAGTAATTCCCATATCTGTTGTTGTTCCAATTGTTGCTGATGTAATCTTTATTTTCCCTTTTTCTTTTGATAAAATAGCACTAGCACTTCCAGTTACCGTAAAAGTAGCTCGTTTAGGTTTCGGACATCCATATTCCGTTGGGTTTCTAAACTGCCTTTCAGCAGTTGCGTTATGTGAAGAAACCATACATAAGCAACTATTTATATTGTTATTTTGCAATAAACTAGATGCTATCATCAACTCTTCACAAAGTGATGCACAAGCACTATAAACCCCTAAAAAAGGGCGATTAAGTGATGCTGAAGCATATGAAGAAGCAGTAATTTGATTTAACAAGTCTGCACCTAATATTACACTAATATCTTCTATTTTTTTCTTTGATTTACTAAGTAATATTTTAATATTATCCTTTATGATTTTTATTTCAGCTTGTTCAAACGTCTTACAAGAATTATAATAATTATCGTACGTTTTATCATACAATTTACCTAATAAGCCTTCTTTTTCATCTAATCCAGCACTAGTTGATACTTCATTTAAATACACATTATCAAACTTTATTGTCATCTTCTACCCTCCAAAAAAAACATATCTTATTGCCCCGAAAAAATAGGCTGCAACTACACCATACAAAATAACACTACCCGTAAGTTTAAAAGCATTTGCTCCAATTCCCGTAATTAATCCTTCTTTTTTATACTCAAGCATACTTGATGTCATTGCATGAGCAAAACCAGTTATTGGAACAATAAGGCCAGCCTTAGCTTTACAAACTAACGTGTCAAAAAAGCCAGAAGCAGTAAAAAGTGATGCAAAAAATATTAAAATAACAATCATTATTGCACTAGCATCTTTAAACTTTAAATTAAAAAATAAGGTTAGTATTGTTATAATAATTTGACCAATAATGCCAATAAATCCTCCAGTTAAAAACGCTATAATTCCGTTTTTTAATCGATCTTCTTTTGGAATGATTTTCTTTACTAATTTTTTATACCTTTCATTATTCATTTTTATCACCAGTTATAGTATTAAAAAAAGTCGGGTAATTTATACCTGACTTATTTTGTTAAATGAGTTTTCATCTTTGATAGCACTTTTTTTTCTAACCTTGATATAGATACTTGGTTAACTCCAGTTAACTTTGCAAGTTCATTTTGTGTTAAATCTTTAAAATATCTATTTATTATTAATTCTTTTTCCTTTTCATTTAAATAACTAAAAGCTTCTTTCAAATCCAAAAGCTGTTCATCACTAATGTTTTCTTCTTTAGCTAAAACATCATATAAATTAATAACTTTACCATTATCATTTATTGCCTCATCAAAACTTTTTACTTTTTCACATGCTATAAGCGCATTAATAACTTTTATTTCATCAATTTCTAACATATAAGCTATATCTAAAGTACTAGGTTCATATCCTCTTACTTGAAGATATTTATCTATATACTCTTTTATTTTTCTTCCAAGCCTAACTAAATCTCTGCTTAACTTTAATGAGTTGTTTTCTCTTACAAACTTACTTACTTCTCCTACAATATAAGGAAAAGCATAAGTAGAAAACTTAACGTTAAACTTTGGATCGAAATTATTATATGCATATATTAAACCAATAACACCAACTTGATATAAGTCCTCTTTATCAGAATAATTAGTATACTTATGACATATGGATTTAATTAAATTTTCATTTTCTTTTATTACTTCGTCTAGCGAATAATTTGATATCACTATATTTTCACCCTTCTAAATACGTTTAATTCATTTTCTATTTTTGAAAACTCAGCAAAATCATTAAAATCACTTCCACAAATAAATAATTTCCCACCCGATTTATTTACAGTCTTTTTTAATGATTTAATTTTTTTCATACCTTCAATACTAATGTTATTAAGTTCTTCTACGTTAATAACCATGTATTTTATTCCAAGTTTTATAACCACCTCCTTAACTTGACTTTCAAAAACAGTGATGGTACTCTTATCCAAAACTCCAGATAGCCTAACAAACAATACCCCTTTCCTAAATTCCATTAATACTTTAAGCACTTCAATTCCTCCTATAGTTATTATTTAATCACTTTTAACTCCATAAAAAAAGCACTTCGACAATAGCTTACAAACTATATCAAAAGTACTTATATTACTCAATTCTATAAATTACCAGTTAACACTTTTTTTAAAAGCCTAACATATAAAACCATTATATTTGCCTTAGAAACATCTTCTTTTACCGTAAGATTTACAGTTGAAACCGTTTTGTTTCCATCCTTTAACTTTAACTTTCCAATAATATCGCCCTTACTTATTGGAAGTTTTATATTATCCAACTTAATATCATAATTTAAGTCTTCTATTTTTTCTCCCCTTGCAATTAAAATACTAACATCCGTTTTTGGAACAATTTCAATTATTCCTTTCTTTGCTTTTATAGAATCTATTTTAGTAATTATATCTGCCTTAGATGCTTCTTTTTGCATTTCATAAGTATTATATCCATAATCTAACAGTGTAGCCATTTGAGTGTTTCTTACCTTACTATCACTAGCTCCCATTATTGTAGCTACTAATCTCATATTATTCTTATTTGCCGTTGCAGTTAAGCAGTATCCAGCCTCCTGTGTATAACCCGTTTTAAGTCCATCTACCCCCTCGTACGTTTTTATTAGTTTATTGGTATTTACAAGCCAAAATTTATTATCCGTATTTTGTCTTAAATAATCTTCGTAAATTGTTGTATAATTAAAAATTTGTTCATGTTTTACTAATTCTTTTGCCATCATTACCATGTCATATGCTGATGAATAATGGTTAGCCTCATCTAAACCAACTGCATTTTTAAAATTAGTATCTTTAAGCCCAAGTTCCTTAACTTTTCGATTCATTTTATCAACAAACTTTTTTTCTGTTCCGGCTATTCTTTCTGCAAAAACAACTGTTGCATCATTTGCAGAGCCTATGGCAACTGCTTTAAATAAATCATTTACAGTCATCTTCTCATTTGGTTGCAAGAAAATTTGACTTCCTCCCATAGAAGCAGCATAAACACTTGTCGTTAGCATTTCTTCCCACTTTAATGATCCGTTTTCTATTTCTTCCATTATTAAAATCATACTCATGATTTTAGTCATTGAAGCTGGTGCAAATCTGTCATGAGAACTTTTCTCATATATTATTTTACCAGTTGTACTTTCAATTAAAATAGCACCTTTTCCGTCAGTTACTACTTCATCTTCTGCTTTTACAACTGGAATAAGAAGTAAAAAGCATATAATTAAAAAACATATTTTTTTCATAGAACACCTCTATTAAAAAATATGTATTTATTTAAAGTTTATACTATTTATTTTATTATTCCATATATCAAAGGTTCCTTTTTACTTCTTTGCTTATCAATTTTAAACATGCTTTCTATTTCATCTTGAGGCACTTTCTTGTCATCATAATAAATTATTACTAAAGTATCTCCAACTTTAATATAATCACCAATCATCTTAGTTAAAACAGCTCCTACTCCAGATTTAACAACATCATTTTTAAACCTTTTTCCAGAACCTAGGTCTAAACATGCATTTGCAAGAGATACTTCATCAATGTCATTTAAATAACCACTTCTTTTTGATTTAACTTTATAAGTTTTTTCACAAATAGTTACGTTATTTAAGTTACCACCTTGAGCTTTAACAAAATCATTAAACTTATCAAAGGCTTTTCCATTATACAAGTTTTCCGTAACTTCTCTTTTAGCAACATCAAGTGTAACATCTTTAGCCAGACTTACCATATAAGTTGCGATTGTTAAACTAAGTTTAGTTAGATTCTTGTTTCCTAGACCTCTTAATACTTCAACTGCTTCCTTAACTTCTAAACCATTTCCTATTGATATTCCTAAAGGATAATTCATATCACTAATAATAGCAATTGTTTCTTTATTAAATCTTTTACCAATTTTCACCATTAACTTAGCTAATTTTATTGATTCATTTAAATCAGGTATTAATGCACCAGATCCAGTTTTTACGTCAAGCACTATTTTATCAACTCCAGATGCTAACTTTTTGCTCATTATACTTGATGCTATTAAAGGAATTGATGCTGCTGTTGAAGTAATGCTTCGGAGTGCATATATTTTTTTATCGGCAGGAACTAAGTTTTTAGTTTGTTCTGCTATGGCTATATTAATGTTTTTTACTTGATTAATAAAATAATCATTATCCAGTGAAGTTTTAAAATTAACAATCGATTCTAACTTATCAATCGTTCCACCAGTATGACCAAGTCCTCGACCACTTAACTTTGCAACAGGAATACCACATGATGCCACTAAAGGTGCTATAATAAGTGTTGTCTTATCTCCTACCCCACCAGTTGAATGCTTATCTACTTTTATTCCATCTATGCTAGATAAATCTATTTTTTCACCACTATTAAGCATTGCTTCAGTCAAACTAAAGGTTTCTTCATCATTCATGCCATTCAAACAAATAGCCATTAAAAGGGCCCCCATTTGACCATCTGAAATAACGTCAGAAAGATAATTCGTAATTACATAATTAATCTCTTCATCAGTTAAATGTTTTTTATTTTTCTTCTTTTCAATAATTTCTACTATGTTCATTTTACTCACCTATTTTAATTATATCATAACATTTTAAAAAGACAAGGGAGTTATTCCTCCTTGTCTTTTTTAGTCTTTGATGATAAAAAAGTGACTTTTTCAGCAACTATTTCAGTAACATGTTTCTTTTGTTCATCTTGCTCAAAAACCCTTGTTTGTACTCTTCCTTTTACACCTAAAAGATCTCCCTTATGGCAGTATTCTGTAGTTGATTCAGCTACCCCACTCCAAAGGACACAATCAACATAATCAGTTTCATACTCACCATTAACGTTTTTATAAGAACGTGGTACTGCTAAGGTAATATTAGTAACATTTTTACCATTATCAGTTGTACGCAACTCGGGATTTCTAACTAACCTACCAACAATAACTATTTGATTTAACATAACTTCCTCCTTACGGGCATTAATATACAAGTAAAAGTAATATTTATCAAAACCCCAAAATCAAATTATTGATATGTTTATATATACAATTTATTAATAATGTAAACTCCCTATTACAAATTTAACAAATAAATAAGTATGATATATAAAATTTAGTATAAGAAAAAAGATGTTAAGAACATCTTTTAGGTATTTTATTTTTTAATAAATTATTTAACTCAACAGCGTATTCCAGTGGTAACTCTTCTCTAAATGCTTCTAAAAAACCTAATATTAAAAGTTCTGTTGCTTGGTCTTCATTAATACCCCTAGTCATTAAATAAAACAATTGGTCTGGGTTGATTTTTGATACCGTAGCTTCATGTTCAATTGAGCTAGTATCACTTTTACATATGTTAGTAGGAAAAGTGTCACTCTTAGATAAATCATCAAGAATAATGGTGTCACATTTAACGTTAGAAAATGAATTTGATGCAGTACTTGTTATTTTAACAGTTCCTCTATAGCTTGCATTCCCACCATTTCTTGCAATTGATTTAGATAAAATACTGCTTTTAGTGTTCTTTCCTAAATGAATCATTTTTGCTCCAGTATCTTGAATTTGTCCTTTATCAGCTAAAGCAATTGTAATACAACTTCCTTTTGAATTATCACCCTTTAAAATACAGGCTGGATACTTCATCGTTACTTTAGAGCCTATGTTTCCATCAACCCACTGCATCGTTGCCCCTTCTTCTACAATAGCTCTTTTAGTAACAAGGTTATAAACATTATTTGACCAGTTTTGAATAGTAGTATACCTACATTTAGCGTTTTTTTCTACAAAAATTTCTACTACGGCAGCATGAAGTGAATCAGTTGAATAAATAGGTGCTGTACAACCTTCTATATAATGCAAATCACTATTTTCATCAACAACAATTATGGTTCTTTCAAATTGCCCCATATCCTTAGTATTTATTCTAAAATAACTTTGTAGGGGTCTATCTAACTTTGTATTAGGTGGAATATAAATAAAGGTCCCACCACTCCAAACAGCTCCATTTAAAGATGCAAACTTATTATCATCATTTTTAACTAGCTTATTAAAATACTTTTTAAAAAGATTTGGGTATTTTTTCAATGCAGTATCAGTATCAACAAAAATAACGTTTTTATCTTCTAATTCTTTCATCATGTTATGATAAATAACTTCACTTTCATACTGAACTCCAACCCCTGCTAAATATTCTTGCTCAGCTTTTGGAATACCAATTTTATCAAAAGTATCCCTTATATCATTAGGAATATCATTCCAACTATTTTCAATGGTTTCATTCACGCGTTTATAATAAGTTAATTTATCAAAATCCAAATCTATTTTAGGTCCAAAATTAACTTCTTTAGCATCTAAAAACTTATGATAAGAATCTATTCTAAAATTTTTCATCCATTCTGGCTCTTTTTTTATTTGTGATATTTCTTTTACTTTATCTTCATTCAAACCTTTTTCGATTATTCTTGTTGCAGTCAAAATATCACCTTCTATTTTTTTATTTGTTTTATTAAAACGTTTACTTGTTTCTGAGCTTTATTAGTAAAAGAAAACTCTAAACCCTTATTATTTAACTTTTCTAGCATTTCCCCTTGAGATTGTAAGTTTTTAATTCCAAGATCGGCAATTGGATTTGCTAAAATTGCAAACGGATGATTAACATTAACTAATTCCGATTGAAACATTTGTTGCACTTGATAAACATCATCAAAGTATAAATAACTTACTGGCTTTTCTTCACTAAACATATCAATAAAGATTTTTTTCCCATTACTATCTTTACTCAGCATTCCCACAATAAAAGTTTCATGAGTACACCTTAAATTATTTTGCATAAGCTTATTATATTCATGGTCCTCATCAACTAGTTGAACTAAATGGCAATATGAAATAAGAGCTGGATCAATCAAACTTTTTCTGTTTTTTAGCATTGTTCTTTACTTCCTTTACTACTTAATAAGATTTTTTTAATACCAATGTATGGTAATAAGGCACATTTTTTTCGGTTAGCTTGCTTATAAATATCATCATATACATTTGCTTCTTTTAATATTTCTTTATCATAAGGCATTTCGTTTATCATTGCCTCATAATTTTTTGTGATTTCTAATGCTTCTTCAACCGTTTTTTCCAAAAACAGTTCAATCATAATTGAAGTTGCTGAAGTAGATATTGCACAAGCTTCTCCATCAAACCTAATGTCCTTAATTACATTATCCTCTATTTTTATAATTAAATCAATATTATCAATACAAGATTCACTATTCATGTTTACTTTTTCATAGCCCTCGCCGCTTTTTAACCCCTTATTAATTGGATTTTCATAATGGCTTAAAATTATGTCTTTTTTTAAATTATTATCCATAAAACCTCCTATAGTGAATCATATAAAATGTTTTCGTTATCTAAAGCATCAATCAGTTTATCAACGTCTTCTTTAGTATTATAAAAGTACAAACTTACTCTACAGGTATTACTAACACCTAAAACTTCAGATAAAGTTTTAGCACAATGATTACCAACCCTAACACAAATGTTTTTCTTATTTAAATATGCAGCAACATCCTGGCTAAACACCCCATCAACATTAAAAGTTATAATTCCATTTTTTATATTTTTATTATAAATAACAACGTTTTTTAACTTTTCTAGTTTTTCTACCATGTATTTTTTTAATGACACTTCATAACTATAAATATTTTCAATTCCAAGCTCATTAATGTAATCAATTGCTTTGGAAAAGCCAATAACGCCAGCAATATTAGGAGTACCGGCTTCAAGCTTATATGGTAATTCTTTATATTCCGTATTCATTTTACTGTCAAAAAAAGCATTCATCCCACCACCGACATTAAGTGGCTTAACTTTTTCTAAGTATTTTTCTTTTCCGTACAAAACTCCAACTCCAGTTGGACCTAACATTTTATGGGCTGAAAAAGCATAAAAATCAACGTCTAAATCATTAACATCAACTTTTTTATGAGGAACGCTCTGAGCTCCATCTACTACCATCAAAATTCCCTGTTTATGAGCAAAACTACTTATTTCTTTAATTGGTCTTACATCACCAATTACGTTAGTAATATGCGCTAAACTAATAACCTTTGTTTTAGAAGTAACAGCCTTCTTTACGTTATTAAAGGTAACTATTAAATCACTTTCTAAGTCAACATACTTAATTATGGCACCAGTTTTTTTAGCTACTTCAAACCAAGGAAGAATTAACGAAGCATGTTCAGCTTTTGTTGTTACGATTTCATCTCCTGGTTTTAAATAACTTGTAAAAAAACCACTAATTGCCAAGTTAAGTGATTCTGTTGCACCACTAGTAAAAATTATCTCTTTACTACTAAAAGCGTTAATAAACTTAGCCGTTTTATCCCTTGTCTCTTCAAATTCAGCATCTACTTTCTTACTTATATCATAATCACCACGGTGAGCATTAGCACAATAATTTTCATAATAATCAGTCATTTTTTCGATAACGCACCTTGGCTTTAGAGTAGTTGCACAACTATCAAAATAAGTGGTTTTACTAAGCATTGGAAAATCTTGTTTAAAATTCATAAAATCACCTCCAATAATTTAATGTTTTTTCTTTCAATCCTTCTTTTTCTAAAGAAGAAATGTCTAGACTCGTTGTTAAAAATCCGTTTAATAATAAGTTATAAGCATCTTTTATGGCTATTCCCCTTGTTTGCAAATAAAACACTTGTTCTTTATTAAACTTACCTATAAAAGCAGCATGCCTTGCATTAACATCATATTCATCAATTAATAATACGGGTTTAATTATATTTTTTTCATGATTACTTAAACATATTATCTTACTATCTTGATCAACAAAACATCCTTTAACACCTTTTTTTACTTTAGTTGTAATATCAAAATCAATACTTCCATCATTAAAGGTTGCACCACAATTATAAACAACGCTTTTGCTATTGTTATTTAAATGATCAATATTTACTTTTACCATTTTTTCACTATTAGTTATAATTGAATTATTAAGTTTTATTTTGCTGTTTTTTCCTAGTAAACTTACGTTTATATCCTCATCTTTACCATCAAAAATTATGTTATTAACAGAAACACAAGCATCATACACCTTAATATTTATTACCATTTTTACCATTAATGTTGTTTTTCTTAGTATGTTAACCTCACCTTTTTTTACAACGATTTCTATTTCATTAATGTCATTATTATTTATTAAAATATCACAATCATTATTTATTATTATGCTTAATTTATTATTAGTAATAGTAGCTTTTAGGTTATTGCTTTTTATATTTCTATCTACTACTATCCTATTCATATTTTAATCCTTCTTTAACGATACCTGTCCCATTAAATGACTTATCCCTTACTATTTTAGCAAAATCAAAACCATTTTCCTCTATTTTTTGTGCTAAAAGGTAGTTTCCACTTTGAATTATCGCCCCATTACTTAAAACATGAACATAATCAGGCTTAACATATTTTAACAAATGTGTATAATGCGTTATCATTAAAATAGAAACATCTTTGTTTTTCTTTTTATAATTATCAATGTTTCCTGCAACTATCTTTAAACTATCAACATCAAGCCCTGAGTCAATTTCATCTAGCAAAACCATTTTAGGCTCTAATATTTTCATTTGAAGAATTTCGTTTTTCTTTTTTTCTCCACCAGAAAAACCTTTGTTAACAGAGCGATGAATCATCGAAGAAGGGATTAATAGTTCACTACTAGCCTCATCTATTTTTTTTATAAATTCATATAGATTAACATTCTTATTTTCTTTAGCACTTAGCGCAGTTCTTAAAAAATCAGAGTTAGTCACCCCATCTATTTCAAGTGGCAATTGCATTGCTAAAAAGATGCCTAACCTTGCTCTTTCATCTGTTGTATAATTCAAAATACTTTTACCATTATATATAATATCACCACTAGTAACTTTATAATTTGAATCTCCTAAAACAACCTTTGTTAGAGTGCTTTTTCCAGCACCATTAGGTCCCATAATTACATGAGTTTCACCATCATTAATTGTTAAATTAAGTTTATTTAAAACAAGTTTTTCATTTGCATATACGGTTAAATCTTTTATTATAAGCATGCTTTTCACCTCGTTATTTATATTTTAGCACCTTTTAGCAAATAAACAAAATAAAAATATATAAAATATGTTAAAATTAAAAAGAGGTGATTTAAATGGAATGTGTTTTTTGTAAAATAGCAAAAGGAGAAATTCCTAGTTTAAAATATTATGAAGATGAGCAGGTAATGGTCTTTTTAGACATTAACCCCGATTGTAATGGACATAGTTTAATAATTCCAAAGTTACATTCAAAAGATGCTTTTGATATTGATAACAAAATGATGATTCATATTCATGAAACATCAAAAAAAGTAATGACAAACTTACAAGAAAAACTTAAGTGTGATGGTTTTTCATTAATTCAAAATAACGGATCCGCCCAGCAGGTAAAACATTATCATTTACACGTTAAACCAGTTTATAAAAACAATACTACACTAAAAGATCCAAATGAAATATTTAATTTAATAAAATAAAGAGGCTCAATGAGCCTCTTTTAGCATATAAATGATCCTACTATTATAGCTAGTAAAATATATAAAACAATTATTGTTAAATAACTTTTACTTCCACAATGAGTAGGTGTTGTTTGACAGCATGCCATTATTTAAACCTCCCTTTTTATATTAAATGTAAGCACCTATTATGATTACTAATAAAATAAATAATACTAATATAATTCCAGCTCCAGATGCGTAACAATTTCCCATGTTTCATTCCTCCTTTTTGTCTTTTCAAAGTATTTTATGGTTTAAATACCAAATGTGTGAGTATGTTTAGTAAAAAAGTTGTGTTTTAGCATATAATTTGTTATCATATAGATGTAAATTTTAAGGAGGATATGAAATGGAAGAAAAGAAAAAAGCAAAAAAACCCATTAATAAAAAAGATTTACCTAATAAAAAAAGTACTACTTCTAAGAAAGTAGTAACTAGTAAGCCAGCAAAAAAAGAAGCAACAAGTAAAACTACTAAAAAGTCTGCAATAAATACTGTAGCTAAAAAAGAAGTTAAAAAAGATGCTAAAAAGTTAGAAAACAAAATAACGGTTGAAAGTGTTAAAACAAAAAGAAAATTTAACATTATACAGTGGTTTAACAAGTTAACTATTGAACAAATAGCTATTTGGGGTACCGCGTTAGTTGTTTTATTATTAATAGTGCTTATTCTTGTATCATCTAGGAATTCAAAATTACCAAACGGAGATGAAGTAATTGTTAAAGTAAATGGTAAAAAAATTACTGCTCAAGAATTATATAATAACCTTAAAAATAAAAATGGTAGAAACTACGTAATAGATACTATTGATACGTATATAATTGATAAAGAATATAAAACTACAAGTGCTATTAGAGAATCAGCTAAATCAACCATTGAAAGTTATAAAAGCACTTATGGTGATAACTTTAAATCATTCTTATCATATAATGGTTTAACAAGTGAAGCTGAATTAGAAAGTATATTAATTAAAAACCAAAAATTAACTAATGTAACTAAAAAGTTTATTAAAGCTAACTTAACTGCAAAAGAAATGGAAGAATATTACAATAAAAGTATTGTTGGTGATATAAAGGCTAGTCACATATTAATACCTTTTGATAATAAAAAAGATGCAACTGATGAAGAAAAGACTGCTAATGAGGCTGCTGCGAAAGCTAAAGCTGAAGCACTTATTATAAGAATTAAAAATGGTGAAGACTTTGCAACTTTAGCTAAAGAAAATTCAAGTGATGAAGGTTCTAAAAAAGATGGTGGAAACTTAGGATATTTCAATAAAGGATCAATGGTTGAAGAATTTGAAACTGCCGCTTACAAGCTAAGTCTTAATGAATATACAACTACTCCAGTTAAAACAACTTATGGATACCATATAATTATGAAAACTGGTGAAAAGAAAAAACCAAGTTATAAAACTTCAAAAGATATAATAATTAAAAATATAGTTGAAGAAAAAACTAATAATGATCCAGCTTCTGCTGCTATGGCAATGGATAATTTAAGAAAAAAATATGATTTAAAAATATATGATAAAACTATTAAAACTGATTATAATCAATATTTAAAAGAATCAACTCAAAAAACAAATAATGTAAAATAATAATTTGTTTATAAAAACAAAAACTGACAATTAGAAATAAAATTCTAATTATCAGTTTTTTATATTTATATTAATTTTCTGCTGATATTTTTGAGATTTCTTCAGCTGTATATCCTTTACTATATAGTTTTTGAATAATAAAATACTGAAGTTTTTCTATATCGTACTTATTTTTATATTTATTATAAAGTTTATTATATTCTTTTTGTAAATAAATAATATCTGATTTTAATTTAAACTTTGATAATTCTTCTAAAATCATTTCACGATCAAAACCCAAACCCACAAAATAATTAATGAGTTTTACCTTAAGCATTTTACCACTACTGTTTTTCCTTATTTTAATTTGTTTATCAATTAAGTTATAAAGTTTTTCCCTAATTATTAACTCATCAATCTCACCAATCACTTCATCAACAACCTCAATTAATATTCCACTTTTTAATAATAAATTTTTAATTTTATAAGGTCCATATGAAGTTAAAACCATACAGTCATTAACAAATGCCTTAGTAAAATTAAAATCATTTATATACCCGTTTTTTATCAGTTTATCAATGGTTTCATCTATCAAAGATTCATCAATTTTTTTCCTTTTTAAATACTCTTTTACTTCCTTAGTACTTCTAATTCTAATTGAAATATAATTTAAAGCAATATTATATACATATACACTTAGGTTTTGGTTTGGAAGGCTTTCTAATAATTCTTCCGTTATTTCCTTGGTAAGCAACAAATTATTATTTACAATAACATCTTCATATAAACTTATAACATCTCCATTATCAAGGTATACTTTGTATTTAGCTTTAGATACCTTTTTAAATTTCAGAATTTTCATTAGTTCACCTCCTATAATAAAAAAACATAATACTTATTTAATATGTATTAAGTCTTCCATCACTTCTTCTAAAGCTCTTCCAATGTTTTTTTCACATGTATATTTTGATTCTTGCATTTGATAATGTTTAGTGGCTTGCATTTCAGTACTTCTTCTGCTTACTATATGGACTAATAAATATTTAGAACCTACTTTAGTTAATAATTTATCTATAGACGGATAAATCATCTTTATCACTCCCCTCTTTTTTAGCATATCACCATATTATTGGCTTTACAACAAATTTTATAATATTTTACAATATTTTACATTTTAACTTTTTTTTCGTCAATTGGAACAAAAATAGCGTCTGGTATATTTAAAACGTCCGTTAAAAAATCAAGTCGTTTTTCATAATCCGCTTGTGATATTCTACCATTTTTTATTTCTTTTAAAACTTTTTTTTCAAATAAAGGTTTTAAAAGATTACAATTATTTTTACATAACTCGTACAATTCTATTTCTGTTAAATTTTTTGATGCTTCATATCCTAAATTCATAACATCTTCAAATACATTATAATCATTTTCGTCAGAAACATTTTTAATAAAGCTCTCTTTTATAATTTCTTTTTCATTAAGCTTATCTAAATTATCCACAAAATTTTGACCTAGTAACTTTTCAATTACTGGATACATAATATCTGTAAAAGATAATTCTTCCTTTGCATTTCCAAGAGTAACATCAATAACACGAAGTTTAACAATCCTCTTGATAGCATCTTTTTCATTTTCAATTTTTTTTATTAATTCTGATGTGTTATTACTCATATTTGCCTCCATACACTTCCATTATAACATAATAAATCAAAAAAATTCCATAAAGGAATTTTTTTATTGTCTAGGGCAGCAGCCTGGATCTAAGTTAGTTACTACATTTTCTTCTGAACAACTATATTCTGGTGTATATGTATGTTTAATTATATGATTATTTACTACCCTTGTATGTACTGGACAAATATGCGTTTGTTAGTATTTTGTCATACCTCAAAGTTAAATATATTTAATTGATTAAATTTAAAATAAATATC
>JAVXAN010000015.1:0-20150 GCA_036660495.1 Bacilli bacterium
CCTTTGTTAATTATGTTAAAAAAGCATGGAGTAAATAGAATAAGCATTGGTTTACAAACTTTTAATAAAAAGTTTGAATTGTTGCTTGAAAGAAACATTAATAAGAGTAGGATGCTTGAAAGTGTTGTTCTAGTTAAAAAGCATTTTAATAACATTAACGTTGATTTAATGTATGGCTTTTACCATCAAAATATTAAAGAATTAGAAAAAGATGTTGATGAATTTATTAAATTAGGTGTTACCCATATATCGGCATACGCTTTAACAATCGGAAATAACACTAAACTTAATATATATAATACTAAAGAATTAAATGATGATGATCAAAGCGTAATGTATAATTTAATTAATAATAAGTTAAAAATCAATAAATATAATCACTATGAAATAAGTAATTATTCAAAAGTAGGATATGAATCTAGTCATAATATGACTTACTGGAATAACGAAGAATATTATGGGTTTGGAGCGGGAGCTTCAGGCTTTATTAAAAACATAAGGTATAATAATACTAAAAGTATTAATAATTATATAAATGGTAAAACTAGGATTAATGAAGAAATATTAAACGTTGATTTATTAATTAAAGACGAAGTTATGCTTAATTTAAGAAAAACAACAGGAATTAATAAAAATCAATTTAAAGAAAAGTATAATAAAGATATAAAAGCCATTTTTAATTTTGATTTTTTAATATCAAATAATTTATTAAAAGATACCCCACAAAACATTTATATACCTGAAGATAAATTTTTTATTTCAAATGAAATAATCCTAAAATTATTTGAATCTTCAAAATTAAGAGTTGATAATTTTTAAAACATAAGGTATAATTCGTAATGCTTATAAAAATAGAGGAGAGTAACTATGAAAAAGAATAAAGGTTTTACGTTAATTGAATTGTTAGCAGTAATTGTAGTACTTGCAATAATATTAGTTATTGCAATAATTAACATAAATGGTTATATTAAAAAAGCTAAGGAACAAGCTAATATTATAACTGTTAGTGCAATTTCTAAGGCTGCAAAAAATTATTACGGAGAAAACGCAGTGTTAAAAAATTTCCCAATTACAATATCATTACCTGATAAAAACAACGTTTTAAAACTAGAAAACGCTGAAAATATTTACGGCTATGTAAAAATTAATGAAGATGGGAAAGTTGAATTAATTGTTAATATTAAGGATAATACTTATTTAAAAAACTATAATAATGCTAACGCATTTAATTTGAATGATTCTAAATATGTATATGAAGGTTCATCAAAACAATGGATTGTTTCTAAATATAATCCAAGTAAATTAATTTTATGGAAACCAATAGAAAATAATATTGGTATTCAAAGTCTTGTAGATGAATATATATTTTTATCATATTATTATTACACTGAACTAGAATCTAGTTTTGTTAATACGGCCTCTTTTCATCACGATATTACTAAAGGAAAAGATATTGATGAAACAATGAATAATTTTATAAATAAATATAGATCATATTTATTTTATATACCTGATTCTATTAAAAAAGAAGTTAATATTAAAATAAGCAAAATGAAAGAAAGATTTGGTGCCTCCGTAACTGATGCTACGTTAGTACCGTATGAAACAATGGATGCTTTTTTTAATGAGATAAAGGATAGTATTCCAAAAGTTTATAATTATTCTTATGGAGCAAATGGGAAATTAGATTTAAGTGACAGTGATATTATGGTTGTTATACCATCTAAAGTTGATGGGGTTCCAATTAAGAAAATAGCAAATTATTCTTGTGCTTCTGAAGGAATTCCGGATTATGATTGTGAAAATTTTGTTGAATGTAACAATTTGTATTCTGGAGTAGGAAATTATTTTTATAATTTAGTTATATCAAACGGTATTGAAGAAATTGGAAGTAGTTATTTTAATAATAAGATGATAAGTAAATTGGCTTTACCCAGTACGATTAAAAAAATTAATAACTTATCTTTTTCAAATAATGAAATACAAGAATTAATATTACCTAATTCATTAACTTGGGTAGGAGCTTCAGCATTTACAAATAATAAAATACATAAATTAACATTATCTAACTCATTAACTTTTTTAGGAAATTTTGCGTTTAATAATAATAAAATAACGGGTAAAATTAAAATACCAAGTTCTCTAAAGAATATTTCTGTTAAAACGTTTTCATCAAATAAAATAGATGAAGTTGATATTCCTGAGGGAGTAACGAGCATTAAAGCTTCTGCCTTTAACACAAACAACATAAAAGAGGTGATAATTCCCTCAACGGTAATAGAAATAGGAAACAGTGCTTTTTTAAATAATCCCATTACTAAAGTAACTATTAAAGGAGACGCAAAAAGGTTTAATTCTAATTGGACGGAAATAGGTTTTCCTGAATCACAAATGCCTAAATAAATGTCTTGAATAAATAATTGTTTTAGTATATAATGTTTTTATACTAGGAGGATTATAATGAAAGATAAAAAAGAAATTATTACTGAAGATGAAATGCTTGAAATGCCTAATGATGAAAAAACTGATATAAAACAACCAGTCACTAACAAAAAAGTTACGTTAGATGAAAAGCTTAATCAAGAAAGTGATAAAGAAATAGATGTTGTAAAAAATTCTAAGGAAGTATCTAAAATGAAAAATAAAAAGTTGATTTTGGGTATTCTCATAGCTTTACTTATTATTAACATATTAGCACTCACTATATATATTATTGGAATAGATAAGGTTATAAACCTATTTAAATAAACAAGCGCATTAAAAAATGCGTTTTTTTTGTTTTTTTGGCACTCATGTATTGACATTGCCAAAAATGTATATTATAATGGTAACAGATTATTTGAAAGAAGGTGATTTATGATAACTCAAAGACAACAAGAAATTTTAAAAATAATTGTTGAAGAATACATTAAGTGTGCAAAGCCAGTTGGATCAACATCTTTGTGTGAACGGTTAAATTGTTCTTCGGCTACAATAAGAAGTGAAATGGGTGCGTTAGAAGAAGTTGGGTATTTAGAAAAGACACATACTTCATCAGGAAGAATTCCTAGTGAAAAAGGTTATCGGTATTATGTTGATAACTTAATGAAGCCAAAGGAAATCACTGGAGAAGACGTATTAAAACTTCAAAGAATATTTGATAATCATTCGTTAGTTCTTTCTGATGTAATTACTAAAAGTATGGAAATTATTGCAGAAATAACTAATTGTACTTCGGTTGTTTTAGGTTCTAACAGTAGTGATAACAAGTTAAAACAAGTAGAAGTTGTTCCGCTTGGTAATGATAATATTATTGCAATAGTTGTTACTGATAAAGGCCATATTGAACATAAAAGTCTTATTATTGAAGCGGGTGTTTCTGCAGAAGAGATTAGAAAAGTAGTGGATCTTATTAATAAGTTATTAATAGGAACGCCACTTGATGAAATTAGTGCAAAGTTAGAGTTTGAAATTAAACCAATTATTGGTAACTACGTAAAGAGTCACGAAAGTTTGTATCAAGCTTTTTACAAAGTTTTTAATGATTTTTCTAATAAGAACCATATGCATATGTCTGGAAAAACCAAGTTATTAGATTATGAAGAATTTGATAATGTTAATAAGGTTAAGGAAATTTTCAATAAGTTTGATGATGAAAAAGTCATTAAATCAATTGAGGCTGAAGATGGCAATATAAATATTTATATTGGTCATGAAAACAGTTTTGATGATGATGTTTCTATAATTAAAACAAAATACGTTGTAGATGGTGAAGAGGGAACGATTGCAATCGTTGGACCAAAAAGAATGGATTATGAACGTTTTGTAGCACTACTTGATTATATTAAGCAGAACATAGAAAGGCAATAGGAGTAATATGAAAAAAGAGGTAAACACTACTACTGATGATAAAAAGAAAAAAGTAAAAAGCACCATTGAACTTGAAATAAGTGAAGTAGAAGCTATGAACAAAAAGTTAGCAGAATCTGAAGAAAAAGCTTTAAGAATGCAAGCTGAAATGGTTAATTACCGTAAAAGGAAAGATGAAGAAACCTTAAAAATGCTTAAGTATGCAAATGAAGAATTAGTACTTGAAATCCTTCCAATAATTGATAATTTTGAAAGGGCGATAAAGTCTAAACCAGAAGATGAAACATACTTTGAGGGAATAATAATGATTCATGCAGCTTTAGTTAAAACTTTAGAAAAGTTTGATGTAAAGGAAATTGAATCTTTAGAAAAAGCTTTTGATCCAACTTATCATCAAGCAGTATTAACTGAAACAGATGAGAAAAAAGAAAAAGAAATAATTACTGAGGTATATCAAAAAGGATATATGCTCAAAGATAAAGTAATTAGACCAGCAATGGTTAAAGTTAACAAATAAGAGAGGAAGATTAATTATGAGTAAAACAATAGGTATTGATTTGGGTACAACAAATAGTTGTGTATCCGTATTTGAAAGTGGAGAAGCAAAGGTTATTGCTAATCCAGAAGGTGAAAGGACTACTCCTTCAGTAGTTGCTTTCAAAAAAGGTGATATTATCGTAGGAGGAGCTGCAAAGCGCCAAATGGTAATGAATCCAGACACAATTAGATCTATTAAAAGAATAATGGGTACTAATAAAAAGACAAAAGCAAATGGTAAAGAATATACACCAGAAGAAATAAGCGCAATAATTTTAGGAGATTTGAAAAAAACTGCTGAAAACTATTTGGGTGAAAAAGTTACTAAAGCGGTAATAACCGTTCCAGCATACTTTAATGATGCTCAAAGACAAGCTACTAAAAACGCTGGTAAAATTGCTGGTTTAGAAGTTGAAAGAATAATTAACGAACCAACAGCAGCAGCTTTAGCTTATGGACTAGATAAGCAAGAAAAAACGCAAACAGTTTTAGTATATGACTTAGGTGGCGGTACGTTTGATGTATCAATTCTTGAGTTAGGTGATGGAGTGTTTGAAGTTAAATCAACTAGTGGTAATAACAAGTTAGGTGGAGATGATTTTGATGAAAGAATTATCGATTATTTAGTTAAAGAAATTAAGGAAGAACATGATCTTGATTTATCAAAAGACAAAATGGCAATGCAACGTTTACAAGATGCTGCTGAAAAAGCTAAGAAAGATTTATCTGGAGTAACAACAACTCAAATTTCTTTACCTTTCTTAGCACAAGGACCAGATGGTACGGTTAACTATGAAACTAATTTAACAAGAGCTAAGTTTGAAGAATTAACTCACGATTTAATTGATTCAACTTTAGAGCCAGTTAGAAAAGCGCTTAAAGATGCTAATCTTAAGGCTAGTGAAATTGATAAAGTGTTATTAGTTGGTGGTTCAACACGTATTCCAAGAGTTCAAGAAATAATTAAAAAAGAATTAGGAAAAGAACCAAGTAAAGGCGTAAACCCTGATGAGGTAGTTGCTATGGGAGCTGCTATTCAAGGTGGAGTTTTAACAGGAGACGTTAATGATATCGTTTTACTTGACGTTACTCCTTTATCTTTAGGTATTGAAACAATGGGTAACGTTATGACGGTGTTAATTGAAAGAAATACAACAATTCCAACTTCAAAATCTCAAGTATTTTCAACGGCTGCAGATAGCCAACCAGCTGTTGACATTCACGTATTACAAGGTGAAAGGCCAATGGCAGGTGATAACAAAACTTTAGGAAGATTCCAGTTATCTAACATTCCACCTGCACCAAGAGGAGTTCCTCAAATTGAGGTTACTTTTGATATTGATGCTAACGGAATTGTTAATGTTAAAGCAAAAGACTTAGGAACAAATAAAGAGCAATCAATTACCATTACTGCAACAACTAGTTTGTCAGATGAAGAAATAGATAAGATGGTAAAAGAAGCTGAATCAAACCGTGAGGCTGATGAAGCTAAAAAGGTTGAAGCTGAAGCAAGAAACGAAGCTGAACAAATGATTTTTACTACTGAAAAAGCAATTAAAGATTTAGCCGATAAAGTAGATAAAAAAGAAAAAGAAGAAGCAGAAGAACTTGTTAAGGATCTTAAAAAAGAGCTAGAAGGTACTGATGTTGAAAAAATCAAAGAAAAGACTGAAAAACTTAGTGAAAAAGCAATGGCACTAGGTGCTAAGGTTTATGAAGAAGCTAATAAAAAAGCCGCAGCAGAAGCTGAAAAAGAAGCAAAAACTACTGGTAAAGAAAAAAAAGGTAAAAAGGAAAAGGAAGACGAAGTCGTAGAGGCAGAGTTTGAGGAAAAGAAATAAGAAAGTAAAGTTCTAGGAAACTAGAACTTTATGCCTTAATAAGGAGAATCAATGTCTAAAGAAGAGAAATTACGTAGTGAGATAGATGATAAATACAAATGGGATTTAAGTAATATGTATCAAAATAATAAAGAAGTTATGGAAGATATCAATAGTATTAATATTTTAATTAAGCAGTATGATGAGTATAAAGGAGTAATTGCAAAAGATTCAAATCATTTGTATGAATTTTTAACTTTTGATAGCAAAGTAGATGAATTAATTATGAACTTATACGTTTATGCCTCTATTAGAAATGATAGTGACATGAACAACAAAGAAAGTGAAGCTTTGTTTAATCAGGTTTCCAATATTTATTTTGAGTTAAGTGAAAAAAGGGCCTTTGTTATTCCTGAATTATTAGAGACAAAATATGATGTTGTTAAGAAATATTTAAAGGAAAACAAGATGCTTAATGCTTACAAGTTCGTTTTAGAAAATATTTACAGGTTTCAAAATTATACTTTAAATAAAACGTCAGAAAAAATATTAAGTAATTTAGATTCTGTTAGTAGTAAGTTTTCAGATTCATTTAGCGTGTTAAAAGCAACTATATTAGATTATGGGTACATAGTAGATGAAAACCAAGAAGAAGTTAAGCTTACTAATGGTAATTATTCAAAGTACATTATTTCTAAAAATCAAGAAGTTAGAAAAAGAACTTATATGCAGTATTATTCAGAATATAAAAAGTATGAGAAGCTAATTGCAATAGATTATAGTGGAAGCATTAAAACCGATACATATAATAGTAAAGCAAGAGGTTTTACTTCTTCTTTAGAAAGATATTTATATGATGATGGTGTAACGGTAAAACTATTTGATGGAATAATTAGCTGTGTTAATAAAAACTTAAACGTTTTACAGCATTATTATGAATTAATTAAGGAAGTTTTACATTTAAAAGAAGTTAATGAATATGATTTATCCGCACAACTTTGTGATAATAATAAAAAATATGATTTAAATGATTGTAAAAAAATAATCATATCATCTCTTAAACCATTAGGAGTGGAATATAGTAAAATCTTAACTAAGGCTTTAAATAACAGGTGGATTGATTACTATAGTAATAAGGGTAAGCAATCTGGATATTATTCAACATCTTCTTACAAAGGTAACCCTGTTATTTTAGCAAATTATCAAGATGATTTTACTAGCGTATTATCAATAACGCATGAGTTAGGTCATGCTGTTCATTCTTATTATAGTAATAAAAACCAACCAACTTATTTAGCAGAATATTCAATATTTGTTGCAGAAGTTGCATCGCTTACTAACGAAATGCTAGTTTGCAATTATATTTTAGAAAATTCTACTAATAAAGCTGAAAAACTCGAAGTAATAGAGTATTTATTAAGTACAATTAGTAATAATTTATTTGGAGCAGTAAGAGGATCCGAATTTGAAAAGAAAGCTCATGAGCTTTCTGATAATAATGATATAATTACTTCTGAGACTTTAGATGATGTTGAACTTAATCTAAAGAAAAAATACTATTCAAACGTTGTAAAAACAAATGATTTAAGTTCTTGTGCATGGAGTAGAATTGGACATTATTATAATAGTTTTTATTATTATAAATACGCTATTGGTATATCATCAGCATGTTTTGTTTCACAACAAATTTTATCAAATAATAAAGAGTATTTAAATAAGTATTTAGAATTTTTAAAATTAGGTGGTTCAAAGTATCCACTTGATGAGTTAAAAACTATTGGTATAGATTTAAGCGATGAAAAAATAATTAAAAACGCTATTGATTATTTTGATAAAATGATCGAAAAATTTAAAGAAACTTATAATAGTTAGAAGGTGGATTATGAATAAAAAAGATTATTATGAAGTCCTTGGACTTGGAAAAGATGCAACTGAGGCTGAAATTAAAAGTGCGTTTAGGAAGCTTGCTAAAAAGTATCATCCAGATGTTTCAAAAGAAGCTAACGCAGAAGAAAAATTTAAAGAGGCACAAGAAGCATATTCTGTTTTATCAGATAGTGAAAAGAAGAGTAAATATGACCAATATGGTCATGCTGCTTTTGATCAAAATACAGCATCAGGATTTGGTGGATTTGAAGGTTTTGATTATTCTGACATAATTAATAATATCTTTGGTGATTTTGGATTTGGTGGTTTTTCCTCTTTTGGTGGTTCAAATAACAGCGTTAGACCAGAAAAAGGCCCAACAATTCAAGTTGTTTTTGAAATGGAATTTGAAGAAGCAGCTAGAGGGTGTGAAACAACAATAGAATTAAATATTATGGATAATTGCCCTGATTGTAATGGTAAGGGTGGCCATAATGTTAAGACTTGTTCAGTTTGTGGTGGTTCAGGTTACGTAAAAGAACAACAAAGAAGTATTCTAGGGGCTTTTATTAGTCAAAGACCTTGTACTAATTGTAATGGTACTGGTGAAGAATATAGTGAAAAATGTTTTACATGTAAAGCAACTGGTAAGAAAAAAATTAAAAAGAACATATCAGTTAAGGTGCCAGCTGGAGTTGATACTGGTGATCATTTAAAAGTATCAGGTAAAGGCCCAGCTGGTGAGCATGGTGGACCAAACGGGGACGTTTATATTGAAATTAAGGTTAAGGATCACTTGCTGTTTAATCGTAAAGACGAAGATTTATATGTAACGTTACCATTAACCTTATCTGAAGCTGTTTTAGGATGTAAAAAAGAAGTTCCAACGCTTGAGTCAAGTGTTATCTTAAACATTCCAAGTGGAAGCCAAACAGGAGATAAGCATCGTATTCGCTCTAAAGGATTAGAAAACCCAGGAAGAGGTAAAAAGGGTGACTTATATGTTGTTATTAAAGTGGTTATTCCTAAGAAAATAGAAAGAAAACAGCAAAAGTTATTTGAAGAATTATCAAAGACAAATTTGAAAACAAGTGATTTTGATGATTATGAGAAGTATTTAAAAAGCCATAAATAAGTATTTATGACTTTTTTAAATGTCAAACATACGAAGTTTTATCCCAATATTTGTCAAAATTTTAAAAAAAGCATGATACAATAATATTAATAGAAAGAAGCTGATAACGTGAATGAAAAAAACCAAATAAAAATTAATTTTGGTTTATCTGATAATGAAGTTACTTATCGGGTAAATAATAACCTTGTTAATTATGATACAACTACACCAAGTAAAACTGTTAAAGAGATTATTATTGAAAACACTTTTACTTTGTTTAACGTTATTAACTTAATTTTAGCACTTGCGGTAATTTTAGTTGGTTCTTATAAAAACTTATTGTTTTTAGGGGTGGTTGTTTGTAATGCTTTAATAAGTTCAATTCAGGAAATAAGGGCTAAAAAAGCGGTTGATAAATTATCGTTTATAGCTTCTTCAAAAGTTAAAGTAATTAGAAATGGTAAGGAAAAACAAATTGGTATAAATGAACTTGTTTTAGATGATATTGTTTTATATGAACTGGGTGATCAAATAATAACTGATTCAATCGTTAGAAAAGGAACAATAGAAGTTGATGAATCTTTTATTACTGGTGAATCTAAAACTATTTTTAAACAAGAAAATGATACCATATTATCTGGAAGTTTTGTTGTAAGTGGTGGAGCTACAGTACAAGTAAAACACGTTGGACTTGATAATTATACGGCAATGATTTCTAAAGATGCAAAGTTTCTTAAAAAAACTAATTCAGAAATAATGACTTCTTTAAATAAAATTGTAAAGTATGTTTCAATTGTGTTAATACCAATTGGAATATTACTTTTATTAAGACAGTTTTCTATTGATTCTAATACAACGGAAAACGCGGTTATATCAACGGTAGCTGCCTTAATTGGAATGATTCCAGAAGGATTGATACTTTTAGTTAGTACTGTTTTAGCAATAAGTGTTATAAGGCTTTCAAAGTTTAACGTTTTAGTTCAAGAATTATATTGTATTGAAACCTTAGCAAGGGTAGATACGCTTTGTTTAGATAAAACCGGTACGATAACTGAAGGAATTATGGAAGTATATGATGTTGTTGCCCTTGATGGTCATGGTTTAACTGAAATAGATACGGTTTTAGCTAATTTAAGTGCAAATCTTACTGATAAAAATCCGACTTTTAAAGCAATAAACGCAAAGTATGGTTTAAGTAGCACAAAAAAAGCAAGTAACATAATTCCTTTTTCTTCTGGAAGGAAGTACTCTGGAGCAACTTTTGATAAGGAAACTTTTATTATTGGAGCGCCGGAATTCATAATAAAAAAAGGGTATCATAAATACGAAAATATAATTAATAAATATGGAGAAGATAACCGGGTTTTAGCTTTAATATCAACAAAAGAAAAGCTTAGTAGTACAAATTTACCATTAAAGTATGACGTTATGGGATTAGTTTTAATTCGTGATAAAATAAGGCCAGAAGTATTTGACACGATTGATTATTTTTTAAATAATGGTGTTGAACTAAAGATTATATCTGGAGATAGTGCTTCAAGCGTAACTAGTATTGCAAAAAAAGTGGGAATAGAAATTAAGGGCGTATGTGATTTTAGCACACTTGATAAAGACGTAGATTTAATTAATTTAGTAGAAAACACAACTATTTTTGCTAGGGTTAAACCAGATGAAAAGAAAAAGATAATATGTGCATTAAAAGCTAATAGTCATATTGTGGCAATGACTGGAGATGGTGTTAATGATGTTTTAGCACTTAAAGAAGCAGATTGTGGAATTGCCATGTCTTCAGGAAGTGATGCTGCAAGAAATGTAGCAGAGCTTGTTTTATTGGATAGCAATTTTAATTCTATGCCACATATTGTAAAAGAAGGAAGAAGAACCATTAATAATGTTGAAAGATCAGCTTAATTATTTTTATCTAAAACAATATATGCAAGTTTACTTGCAATAACGTTTTTATTTATTAGTAGAGAATATCCTTTTATTCCAATTCAAATGTCCCTTATAAGTGGATTGACAATTGGACTGCCGGCTTTTATTTTAGCACTTGAACCAAATTATAATAAAATTAAAACAAGCTTTTTTATAAATATTTTAAGTAATTCTATTCCAGGTGGGTTAACTACGGTAATTAACATTTTAATGTTAATTGGAATAACTTCTTTATTTAAAATAAGTCCAGCCCAAACTTCTACTATGGCTGTTATTATAACTGGTTATACGGCACTTCTTCTTATTTACCGAATAAGTAAACCTTTTAACTTTTTAAGAAAAGCTTTACTTGCTACGCTTAGTACAATATTCTTGCTTGTTTTAATAACAACAAGTGGAAGAAGCGTTTTTTCACTAGCTATCTTAACACCTAATTCACTTTTAATATTAGTGTTATTAACGTATTTAAGTACTAAACTTTTTGGAATTTTTAACCAGTTATTAGTAATACTAATAAAGAAAAAAAACAGTTGGTTTATCTAAAAATTTGCCTTTTTATTTTATTTATGATATCATACACTAACTTGCAAAAAAGGAAATATTTAAGAGGTGATTTAAATGATGAAAAAGAATAAAAAGCAAGAAATAAAAATCGAAAGTTTTAATTACGTTGATTCAGATGAAACAAAAATAATTAACAGAAAAGATGTGTTTGTTTCAATTTTGATAAATGTTTCAAACTCAGGTAAAGTTTGTAAACTACGAAACATATTATTTTATTTAAAAAGTAATAACTCTGTTATAGATTTAGTTAATGAATGTAAATATCCTATTAGTTGTAAGGCAACAGATAAGACGTACGTATTATCTTCTTGCCGTGTTAACGTAAGTAATGAGTTAATTAAAGCTGGTCTTGATGAAGAATTTTCACTTGATGAATTAAATAAAATAGGTATAGATAAAGTTATTGATTTAATTATGTTTAAAAACGTTATTTATCTTAATCCTTTTATAACTTCAGAAGAAGAAGAATTAAGAAGGTTTGATATTACAGAAACAGAACAGCAAAAATGTAAAATATTAAAAAAATAGCTATGAAAGAAAGAGTAAGATAAAAAATTATTAAAGAGAGCTTTTGTTGGTGAAATAAGGCATGATTTTAATCTTATAGATGGTTCTGGAGCTGGTTTAGCTGATATGTAAGTTAAACTCGTGTGCTGACGTTAAAGCATAAGAGCATAATTAACGTTATGAATCAAGGTGGTACCGCGGGTTAACTCGTCCTTTTATTAGGACGGGTTTTTATTTTTTTAGGAGGAATTATGGCAAGATATTTTGAAAAGATTAGTTTTAATAGGTTTAAAAGTGATATAAAAAACGATTTAGTGTTGTATAATGATTATAGTATTCCAAAAAGAAGCACCATTAGTAGTGCTGGATATGATTTTTTCTCACTTGAAGATTTCATATTAAAAGCAGGTGAAAGTAAAAAAATAGCAACTGGGATAAAAGTGTGTATGAATAATAATGAGGTTTTGATGCTTTTTATTAGAAGTAGTATGGGCTTTAAATACAACATCAGACTATGTAACCAAGTTGGGATATTAGATAGTGATTATTATAATAATGATAATAATGAAGGACATATTTTTATTAAAATTAAAAATGAAGGTGATAGTAACTACCAAGTAAAGTTTGGTGAAGCTATTTGTCAAGGAGTGTTTTTAAATTATCTTACTGTTGATAATGAAAAGGAAATAATTAAAAAAAGAAATGGTGGATTTGGATCTACTAATAAAGGGGATGAAATAAATGGATAAATATTACATATCTACGGCTATAGCATATACTTCTGGTAAACCACATATTGGTAATACTTATGAAGTGGTTTTAGCAGATGCCATTGCAAGGTATAAAAGGCAAAAAGGCTTTGACGTGTATTTTCAAACTGGTACTGATGAACATGGTGAAAAAATTGAATTAAAAGCAAAAGAAAAAGGAATTACTCCAAAGGAATTTGTTGATGAGGTAGCATCAGAAATAAAGAGAATTTGGGATATTATGAATACTAGCTATGACAAGTTTGTTAGAACAACTGATCCAGTTCATGAGAGGCAGGTTCAAAAAATATTCAAAAAGATGTATGATAAAGGGGATATTTATAAAGGTGAATATAAAGGGCTTTACTGCACGCCTTGTGAGTCTTTTTGGACTGAAAGTCAACTTATAGATGGTAAGTGTCCTGACTGTGGTAGAAGCGTAAAAGAAGCTAAGGAAGAAGCTTATTTCTTTAAACTTTCTAAATATCAAAAAAAGTTAGTAGAATATTATAATGCTCATCCTGATTTTATTAAACCAGAATCAAGAAAAAACGAAATGATTAATAATTTTATTAAACCAGGACTTCAAGATTTATGTGTTTCAAGGAGCTCATTTACCTGGGGAATTCCAGTTGATTTTAATAAAAAGCACGTAGTATACGTATGGCTTGATGCTTTAACTAATTACATAACTAACATTGGTTATGACGTTAATGAATCAAGTGATGAATTTCTAAAGTATTGGCCAGCAGATTTGCATTTAATTGGAAAAGATATTATTCGCTTCCATACTATATATTGGCCGTGTTTTTTATGGTCACTTGATTTATCGCTTCCAAAACAAGTGTTTGGTCATCCTTGGCTTTTAACTAACAATGATAAGATTGGTAAAAGTAGGGGAAACGCTATTTATGCTGATGATTTGGTTGATTTGTTTGGAGTTGATGCAGTAAGGTACTATGTTTTACATGAAATACCTTATGCTAATGATGGTAATTTAACGTATGATTTACTTATTGAAAGAATTAATAGTGATTTGGCCAATGTGCTTGGTAACCTTGTTAACCGAACTATTTCAATGGCTAATAAGTATTTTAAAGGTAACGTTACTAATAAAAAGGTCGTTACATCATTTGATGAAGAACTTATTAAAATGGTTAACGATTTATCAGATAAAGTTGATAAAAAGATGGATACTTTGGAAGTTGGACTTGCAATTGATGAAATTTTTGAAGTATTAAGGCGTTGTAATAAGTATATTGATGAAACTATGCCATGGGTTTTAGCAAAAGATGAAAAAAGCAATGAAAAACTTGAAACGGTTTTATATAATTTATTAGAATCAATTAGGGTTTGCGCTACTTTTTTAAAACCTTTTTTACCATCAACTGCTGATGAAATCTTTAATCAACTAAATAGTGATAATAAAGAAGAAAAATTTACGGTTGATAGTAAGTATAAAAACATGAATGCAAAAGTTCTTTTTGCAAGAATTGATAAAGAAAAAAAATTAGAAGAGATAGAAAAAATATATAATTAGTTTTCTATTAAATTAAAATAAAAACTGGTAAACAGAAAAAAAATTCTATTTATCAGTTTTTTTAATAATCATTTAAATCAACGTTTTCTTTTTCAATAAAGTCTTTAAACGTTATTTTAAAGACTTCTTGTTCTTTTTTTATAACGTCAGAATAAACGCTTTTACAGTTCATAATGGCTTTGTAAATATGTTTAAAAGTAACGTATTGGCTGTTATCAAACTTAGCATATGAAAAAGCTTTAGATAATAGTGCTAAGGAGTTATCAGGATATCTTGAGCCTAACTCGTAAACTCTTTTAAACTCAGAAGTCATATCAACGATGAATTTCATTATGTTTTCAATAACAAAAGGAGAATATGCTAATTTTACTCCAGTTATTGTTTCTATCTTAGGATAAGAACCAATAAGTATTTTAACTGTAGTTTCAGCACTTGGTTCTAATACTTCTACTTTTTCAAACCTTCTTAAAAAGGCTTTATCTCTTATTAAATATTGATTATATTCATCTGTTGTGGTAGCGCCGATTATTTTAATATCTCCTCTTGATAAAGAAGGTTTTAAGGCATTTATAAAGTCGATGCCACTATTCTTAGATTCTATTACTAAGGTATGAATTTCATCAATAAACAAAATAGTGTTTTTTCTTGATTCAAGTTCTTTTAAAAGTAAGTGAACTCGTGTTTCAGTGTTACCGTCAATACTAGCGGTTGAACCTAAAAGAGAAGAGGTATTAACTTTAATAATATCATAATTTTTAAGAGCATTAGGAACGTTACCGTTTTGAATCTGATATCCTATTCCTTCAACGATTGCCGTTTTACCAATTCCTGCTTTACCAATTAATAACGCTGATCGATCAGGTGTTAGTAATATTAAAAGCGTTTTTTCAATTTCTTCATCTCTTTCAATAGCTGGATTAGTAACGTATTTTTTGGTGCTTAAGTTTTCTCCGTACATCTTAAGAATGCTGTTTTTATTATCTCCTTTAGCATTAGTATCACAACTATCTTCTAAAGCTAAAATTTCTTCATCAGTTATATCAAATATTTCATCCATAATTAAACCTCACATATGATATTATTATAACAAAAATATTGTAAAAACACCATTTTATTAGTTGTTTAACGAATTGTTTTACGCTATAATTTAAATGGTGATGAAAAATGCAAAGATATTTTGCCCTTGACAAAGACTTAAGTTTAGATAATTCGGATTATTTTCACATAAAAAACGTAATGAGAATGAAAACTGGAGATCTAATTGACGTTATTTATGATAAAATGGTTTACCATTGTAAAGTTAAGGTTGGTAAAGAAGTTAAAGTTGAAGTTATTAATAGTGAAAAAGGTAACGATAATAATGTTTCCGTTACTATTGCTTTTTCACTATTAAAAGAAAAAAAGCTAGACTATGTTTTTCAAAAAACAACTGAGCTTGGTGTTGATAGTTTAATTCCAATTAAAACAACTCGGTCAATAATTAAACTGGATGATAAAAAAGAAGCAGATCGATTTAAAAGGTGGCAAAAAATTTGTAAGGAATCAAGTGAGCAGTGTGGACGTAACTATATTCCAAAAATCATAAGTATATCAACCATTTATGACCTTGTTAAACTTAATTATGATTTAAAAATATTGTGTACTTTGAACGAAAAATCAAGAAATATTAAAAAAGTGATTCAAAAGAATAATAAGTGTGATAGAATATTAATAGTTATAGGTCCCGAAGGTGGTTTTGATAAAGAAGAAGAAAAATTTCTGATTCAAAATCATTTTATTAGTACTACACTAGGCAGTACCGTTTTAAGAGCGGAAACAGCACCGGTTGTAGCGCTTAGCATGTTAAATTATGAATTCATGAGGTGAGTAGTATGAAAAATTTAGTTGCAGCGGTAACATATTCTTTTAATGATTTTTACGATAGGCTTAATGTTCAAGGACAAATGATTTTTTCTTCAATTGTTATTTTAATTTTTATTTTATGCTTTTTACTTTTCTTAGCATATATAATGCAAGAAATAAAAAGTAAAAAGCGAATTAAGGCAATAAAGAAACTTCCCATGCAAAATAAAACTTATGAAGAAAACAAAAAAAGTACTGATTTGAATGCAAAAACCAATATTGAAAACATTGCTAAGTCAATTGAAACTTCTTTAGAAAAAGAAGCTCCAGTTGAGCTTACTAATTTTGAAGATGATCAGGAAAAAACGGCGATTATATCTATAAACGAACTTTTTGAAAAAGCTGATGAATTAAGCACTTTTGATGATGAATATGATGAAGGCATGCGAGTAAATTATTTAGAAAAATTCAATTTAGCTTCGCCCCTTATCGATGAAGCACTTAATGAAACAAAGCAAGAACAATCAGCACCAGTAAAGGCTTTTAAGGTTTCACAGGTTATCTCACCAATATATGGGGTAAAAAAAGAAGTAATTGATAATAATAGGTAAGGAGCTAAAAAAGCCCCTTATTTTTTGGAGGAAATATGAAGTTTGCAATTTACACATTAGGATGCAAGGTAAACACTTATGAAAGTGAGTATGTTATAAAGCAATTAGAGTTAGCTGGATATGAGATGGTTGATTTTAACGACAAAGCTGATATTTATATAATTAACACGTGTACGGTAACTAACACTAGTGATCAAAAAAGTCGTAAGATGATAAGACATGCTAAAAAACAAAATGATCAGGCAATTATAATTGCAATGGGCTGTCATACTCAATTAGTTGAAAATGATGAAAACATTTTGAAAATAGCAGATATTGTAATAGGAAACACTAATAAAAATAACCTTGTTTCATTAATTAATGAGTTTTATGAAAATCATCAGAAAATATTAAGAGTTGAAAATATAATGAACGCTGGTTTTGAGGACATGGAAATTGGTGATTTTAAAACTAGAACAAGAGCCTTAGTGAAAATAGAAGATGGTTGTGAAAACTACTGTACTTACTGTATTATTCCGTATGTTAGAGGTAAGGTAAGAAGTAAAAAGCCAGAGAGGGTTATTAATGAAGTTAGTAACTTAGTTAAAAAAGGGTATCGAGAAATAGTGCTAACTGGAATTCATACCGGTCACTATGGCTCTGACCTTATAAATTATGATTTTAGTGATTTATTAGTAGCACTTGAAGAAATAAAAGGTTTAGAGCGAATAAGAATTTCTTCGATTGAAATTACTGAGTTGAATGATAAATTCCTTGAAATTTTAAAAGTTTCTAAGAAGATTGTTAATCATATTCATATTCCTTTGCAATCAGGATGTGATAAGATTTTAAAATTAATGAATAGAAAGTATGATTCTGCTTATTTTTATGAAAAAATAAGTAAAATAAGAAAAATAAGACCGTTAATGGCAATTACAACGGATGTTATTGTAGGATTTCCAGGGGAAAGCCAAGAAGACTATGAAATAACAAAGAGTTTTATTGAAAATATTGCTTTTGCTGGAGGGCATGTTTTCCCTTACTCAATTAGGAAGAATACAAAAGCAGCGATAATGGAAGGACAAGTTTTAAAAGAAATTAAACACCAAAGATCAAAAGATTTGATAATGGTTTTTAAAAAACTTGAACATAACTATTATAAAAAATATTTAGAAAAAGAAGTTATAGTAATACCAGAATCTTTTAATAATGGTGTTTTAACTGGTCATACCGAAAATTATTTAAAAGTAAGTTTTAACGGTTTAAAAACAGAAATAGGAAATAACGTTATTATTAAAACCATTAAATTAGAAAATAACGAGTTGTTTGGAATTAAAAAATAGGAGAAATATGAAAAATTATGTAAAAGGCACCTTTAAAAGGCTTATTTTTTCATCTAAAGATGGTTTTATTGTTGGCTTAATAAAAATAAAAGAAACAAATGATCAAGAATTGTTAGATTACATAGATAAACAGTTTACTTTTACTGGATTATTTCATGAGTTAAATATTGATGAAGATTATGTTTTTTATGGTGAGGTAGTTGATAATGCAAAATACGGAATTCAGCTTAAGGTTTGTCAGTATGAAAAAGTAAAACCAGAGGGGAAAGATGGCTTAATTGCTTTTTTATCAAGTGAGATATTTTTGGGAATTGGGGAAAAAACAGCTATATTAGTTGTTGAAACATTAGGAGAAGACTGTTTGGAACAAATTGAAAAGTCTGCAAACAGCTTGTTATTAGTACCAAAGATGACTTCAAAAAAAGCATTACAAATAAGAAGTGCGCTTTTAAAATATAATGAAAGTTATAAAACAATTGCGAAACTTACTGATTTTGGTTTTAATATGAAAGATTCGTTAAAAATATATAACCATTATTATGATGATTCAATAAGAGTAATTGAGAGTAATCCTTATGAATTGATTGATACGATTGATGGTTTTTCTTTTATAAAAATAGATTCATTAAGAAACAAGACTAATATTGAGAAAACAGATGAAAGAAGAATGTTAGCACTTGTTATTCACACTATTAAAACAATGTGTTTTCAAAGTGGAAACACGTATTTATTAAAAGATGAAATATTACGGGCAATGGATAATTATCTAGATGAAAAAATAAATAATGAAAGTGCTGAATATTATTTAATAAAATTAAATAAATTAGGTAAAATAATTATTGAAGGAGATAAGTATGTTTTTTTTGATTATTATCATCAAGAAAAACTAATTAGTGATTTTGTTTATGAGTTAACAAATAAATCTGATTATAAGGTAGTAGATATTGAATTAAAAATTGAAAAATTGGAACGTTTTTTTAACATTGAATATAATGAAGAACAAAAACGGGCAATAAAACAAGCTATAGTTAAAAACTTTTCAATTATTACCGGAGGTCCAGGAACAGGTAAAACAACTATTATAAAAGGTATTGTTCAACTTTATAGTTTATTAACTGGATATAGTTATGAAAAGTTATGTGAGAGGATGGTTCTTTTAGCACCAACTGGAAGAGCTGCAAAAAGGATGAGTGAAGCTTGTCTTTTTAAAGCAAGTACCATCCATCGGTACTTAAAGTGGAACAAAGAAACAAATGAGTTTCAGTATAATGAAACAAACAAAGTAAATGTAGAGTTTTTAATAGTAGATGAAACTAGCATGATTGATACGGAACTTTTATCGGGATTGTTTAGAGCTTTACCTTCTAACGTAAAAATAGTTTTTATTGGAGACTATAACCAGTTAGAAAGTGTTGGGCCAGGAAAAATTTTGAAAGATTTAATTGATTCACAAATGATAAATACAATATCATTAAAAGAAATATATCGTCAGGATGAAAATTCTTACATTGTTGATTTAGCGTATGAAGTTAATGAAGGAGAATTATCAGAAGCTTTTTTAAATAAAAAAGATGATTATAATTTTATTAGATGTGAAGTTGATGAAGTTTTAAACGCTACTTGTAAAGTATTTAAAAAAGCGATTGATAAAGGATATGATTTAAAAAACGTTCAGGTTTTAGCGCCGGTTTATAAAGGTCAAAACGGTATAGATAACCTTAATAAAAGTTTACAGTTAATCTTTAATCCCAAAGATAATGAAAAAAAAGAAATATATGATGGTGGTATTACCTACCGTGAAAATGATAAGATATTGCAACTAGAAAACATGCCGGATGATAACGTTTTTAATGGTGATATTGGATTTATTAAAAAAATTGATAAGGATGAAATA
>JAVXAN010000016.1:0-19982 GCA_036660495.1 Bacilli bacterium
TCGGTTTTTTTGTTGTTAGGAGGAATAGGCGTGAAGGTAATAGAAGAAAAAATTGCAAAGATTTATTTAAGAGTGTCGTTGTTATACACGGGCAGATACAAAACAAATTGTTATTAGTCTTATTTAAAGAAAAGTAATTATAACTTATATAAAAGTATAAATTTCATTACAATATATGGTATAATTTAATTAAATTAGAAGTTAACAACTTCAAGTTCTAAGTGAAAAAAGTCAAATTACTTGGCTTAATAATAAGAATTGATAGAATTGATAATTTTTAATTAAAAAATTTTATATATAAAAAAATAGATTGGAAAATATGCGATGAAAATATATGTGGTACGACATGGACAGACAAATAGTAATTTTTTAAGAGTTTATAATGATGAAAAAGATGAACTAACTGAGTTGGGTATCTCACAAGCTAATGAGTTAAAAGATAAAATTAAAAATATCAATTTTGATATTATTTTTTGTTCGCCATTAATAAGAACAAAACAAACCGTTAATATTATAAGTACTAATAATGAAAACATTGTTTTTGATGAAAGGTTAAAAGAAAGAGAGTGTGGTGATTGTTCTTTAAAACCTTTATCTATCGTTGATAGAAAAGAGTATTGGAATTATTATTCATTAGATAATTTTGGTGATTGTGAAAATATTAATCATTTTATAAAAAGAGTCCATAATTTTTTAAATGAATTAAAGAGTAAAGAATACAAAAAAGTATTAATTGTTACTCACAAAGGCGTATCTAGAGCAATCAACACCTATTTTGAAGGAATGGGTAATGGAATGATGTTTGAACGAGGACTTAAGAATTGTGAATTAAAGGAGTACGATTTAGTATGAAATTAACAAGTGAAGAAGCATTAGAAATGCTAAATGGAGCAAGAGGAAAATCTTCTGATGATCATTGGATAAAGCATTCAATTTGTGTTGGAAAAAGTGCTGGTACAATAGCAGAAGCTTTAGATTTAGATGTTGATTATGCAACTACACTAGGATATGTTCATGATATTGGCAAAAGTGTTGGAGAATTCAAAAATCATGTTTTGAATGGCTATAATTATCTTAAAGAATTAGGGTATGGTGAAAAATATTATAGTGTTTGTTTAACACATTCTTATTTAAATAATGATGTATATTGTACTGCAGGTGGAATCCCATCTGATAGTACGTTTAGAACAGAATTTATAAAAAATCATGAATATACAATATATGAAAAAATAATTAATTTATGTGACCTAATGTGTACCGACAAAAACTTGACTGTAGATAAGAGATTAATTGATATTATCACTCGTAGAGGGGTTTATGAAAATACCCAATATCATGTTAAAGAATCTTATAAATTAAAGAATTATTTTGATGAATTATTAGGATTTAATGTGTATGATTTATTTCCAAAAATAAAAAACAATTTGTAGTTTATCTTTAATAAAGTTAATGTACAAATGAAATTAATGATATTATCATTTTAATAATTGCTTTTTTACTCATAGAAATTTGAATAATATTTGATTCATAAATAGCTATGTACTCATAAGATATATTCTATTATAGCTGTTTTTAAAAGGCTTTTATTGATATTTGTTGTGTGTTACATTTATCAACTCTTTTTTATTGTAAAAGTGCTATAATAAGCTTAGTAAAGAAATATAAATACTAATATTTTTTCTTTATAAAAATATAGTGTAATAATCTATAAAAGAAGGGATGATTATAATGGCTTATATTACTTTTAAAGATGTAGTGAAAAAATATGAAATGGGCGAAGTTGACATAATGGCGCTAAAAGATATTGATTTTAATATAGAAAAAGGTGAATTAGTTGCTATTGTTGGGGCATCTGGTGCTGGAAAAACTACAGCATTAAATATTTTAGGTGGTATGGAGTATGCTACTTCGGGTACTGTTATCGTTGATGGAAAAGAAATAAATAATCTTAAAAAAAAGGAATTAATAAAATACCGAAGAGAAGATATTGGTTTTGTTTTCCAGTTTTACAATCTAGTACAAAACTTAACCGCACTAGAAAACGTTGAACTTGCAACGCAAATATGCCATGACTATTTAAACCCTAAAAAAGTACTTGAAAAAGTAGGACTAAAGGATCGCATGAACAATTTTCCGTCTCAGTTATCAGGAGGAGAACAGCAAAGAGTTGCAATTGCAAGAGCAATTGCGAAGAATCCTAAATTACTTTTATGTGATGAACCAACAGGAGCCTTAGATTACGTTACTGGTAAGCAAATTCTAAAATTACTGCAAGACATGTGCCGTAAAGAGGGAATGACCGTTATTATTATTACTCATAATTTAGCAATTGCACCGATGGCTGATAAGGTTATTAATTTTAAAAGTGGGATAGTATCTAGCATTAAAATTAATGAAAATCCAGTATCAGTAAGCGAAATTGAATGGTGATAAAATGAAGAAAGCTATTTTAAAAGACAGTATTGTTGAAATTAAAAAAACGTATAAAAGATTCATATCGCTATTATTAATGGCGTTTTTAGGCGTTGGCTTTTTTGCTGGAATTAGGTCAGCTAGTCCTGATATGAAACTAACGATTGATAAGTATTTTGATAAAAAAAACGTATATGATGTTGAAATAATGTCTACTTTTGGATTAAACGATGAAGATACTAAGGAACTATTAAAAGTAAAAGGAGTTAAAAAAGTATATGGTACGGTTAGTACTGATGTAATAATTAAAGCGGGCGATGAGGAAGTTGTTACTAAAATTCATGGTATGGATAAGGCTGTTAATAAATTAACGGTTGTTAAAGGAAGATTACCAAAAAACATTAATGAATGCGTTGTAGAACCAAAGTTTTTAACGTTCAATAACAAAAAAATAGGAGATTATATTGACATTCAAAACTCTAATAAAAGTATTTCATTTAAGGAAAGCAAGCTAAAGATAGTTGGTACAGTAGAAAGTCCTCTTTATATATCAAGGGATCGCGGTATTAGTAGCTTAGGATCTGGAAAAGTTAATTTTTTTGCTTATGTTCATTCTGATAACATAGTTTCAAACTATTATACTAATATATATTTAACTTTGGATGATGCAAGTAAGATGATTACTGGAAGTAAAGAATATACGAAATATGTAAATGATATAACTAAAAAAATAAATAAAGTAAAAGTAAAAATGGAAAAAACAAGATATACCCAAATGTTGGAAACAAAAGATTCTAATAGAATAACAAGTAATCAAGCACCGGAAAAACTTATAAATCCAGTTAAGTGGTATGTGTTAAACCGAACTTCTAATTATGGACACAATGCCTTTATTCAAGATAGCGATAGCATCGCTAACATTGGTAAGGTTTTTCCGATTGTCTTTTTTATAATTGCAACCTTAATTGGATTAACTTCAATGACTAGAATGGTAGAAGAAGAAAGAATGCAAATAGGTACTTTAAAAGCGCTAGGATATAGTGGCTTTAACATTGCTTTTAAATATGTTTTATATTCCATTTTAGCAACGGTTATTGGTGGAATAATTGGAATGAGTATTGGCTTTTATTTACTACCTACCATTATTTGGTATATGTATGAAGCTATGTATACTTTGCCTAATTTTGTGTTACAGTACAATTTATATTATGGCATGCTAGGATTGGGAATAACTATTTTATGCATAGTGGGTGCCACTATATATGCTATTAATAAAGAATTAAAAAGTACGCCAGCAACACTTATGAGACCTATTGCTCCAAAACTAGGCAAAAGGGTTTTACTAGAAAATATTCCATTTATTTGGAAACGTCTTAACTTTTCAAACAAGGTAACCATTAGAAACATTTTTCGTTATAAAAAGAGATTCTTAATGACGGTAATTGGCATATTTGGGTGTACAGCTTTAATGCTTACAGGATTCGGATTAAAAGACTCTATATCAACTATTTTAAACAGGCAATATCAGCGTATATTTAAATATGATATTATGGTTACTATGAAAAACGGTGTAAATGAGGAAGAATTAAATACTTTTAAAACTTTATTAGAAAGTAAAAAAGAAATTAATAAAGTTGTCCCAGTAAACATGCAATCAGCAATAGCTCAAAAAGGTAAAAATAAAGAAAACGTTCAGCTAATTGCGTCAGATGATCCAAAAAGTTTTAAGTCAGTTATTTTATTAGAACAAGAAAAAAACAAAAAAGAGTTATCACTAAAGGATAATGATGTATATATAACTAGTAAACTTGCTGATTTATTAGGAGTTAAAAAAGGTTCAGAAGTTTACCTTACTGATTCTAAAAACAAAAAGATAAAATTTTATGTAACAGATATTGTTTCAAATCATACATATCATTATGTTTATATGAATAAAAAGACGTATGAAAAGTTTAATCAAGAATATTTTAATAACGTTTTGTTGATAAAAAACAAGAATGATATTAATGAGAATACTTTGGCAAAAGAAATCATGAAAGATAGTCTTACTTCATCAGTTTCACTAACGTCAACTATAATAAAATCAATGGATGATACGTTAAAATCATTAAATTATGTTGTTATGGTTTTGATTGCTGCTTCGGGTATTTTAGCGTTTGTAGTTTTATATAATTTATCAAACGTTAACATTAGTGAGAGAATTAGAGAACTTGCTACGATAAAAGTATTAGGTTTTTATGATAAAGAAGTTTATTTATATGTAACAAGAGAAACGGTTATTTTAACTATAATTGGAATAGTTTTAGGATATGTTGGTGGCTATTACTTGAATTTTTACGTTTTAGCAACTTGTGAAATAAACGTTTTAAGGTTTAATAGAGACATATTGCTTTCTAGTTATGTTTATGCAACCCTACTTACAATTTTATTTACCTTAATTGTTAATTTTATTACTTATTTTTCATTGAAAAAAATTGACATGATTGAATCTTTAAAAAGTGTTGAATAAAAAAAGGATATAATTTTATATCCTTTTTTATTATTCTAAGTTTAATTTTTTTTCCATTGCTTTTGTTGTAAGAACGAAATAAGCAATTATTATTAGTAAAGTTAATATACAAGATCCGAGTAAGAATTCGTTTAGTATATTAAATGGTGGAGTATTACTGTTCATTGCTTTCATAAAGTTATCGTTTAATATAGTTGGAATCAAAATAATAAGTCCAGTTACTGCTTGGGTTACGTTATATAGAATAACACCATAAATAAAAGCGTAAATTAATTTGTTGTTGCTATGCATTTGACCTAAAGAAATAGAAGCATATATTAATAATTGTTGTAATATAACTGATAGACCCATTGAAACTATAAATAATCCAATTGGCATAAACGAGTTGATTTTAATTAGGATATCAAAGGCTATACTAATAAACTTTGCATTAAAATATATATCGTAAGAGCCAATTAATAACCCAATTATTGATATAATTATTGATGTTACCATAGCAATAATTCCGGTAATTAATTTAGACAAGATAAGACTACTTTTTTTAACTGGTAAGGTATGCATTAAATATCCTTCATCTTTTGTTAAATTATTATAAAATTTAAGAATTGTTATAATAAAAGTTACTATTGGTATTGCTATTATTACTATAAAATACATCGTGGTTATAAATCCAGCGGGTATTGATAATATTGGTAGTTTAGACTGGATAAAGTTTCCAAATCGGTTAAGAAGCCCTAATAAAAACAATATTAAATACATTGGAATTAAACTTCTAAAAAGCGATTTAAAATCATACTTCATTAATTTATTTAACATTTAAATTCCTCCCTAAACAAACTATCAATAGTTTGTTTTTTCTTAGTTCTTATTTCTTCGGCACTATCGTTTAATATGATCTCACCTTTATTAATAAAAATTATATCATCTAATACTTTTTCAATATCTGCTATTAAGTGAGTTGAAATAATAATGCTGGATTCTTCGCTAAAGTTACTTAAAATTGTTTCTAAAATATAGTCACGGCTAGCAGGATCAACTCCACCAATTGGTTCGTCTAATATGTATAGGTCAGCTTTTCTGCTCATTACAATAATTAGTTGAACCTTTTCTTTTGTTCCTTTAGACATGGTTTTTAGCTTATCATTAGTATTTATTTTAAGCTTTTTCAATAACTTTAAAGCCTTGTTTTTATCAAAGTCTTTATAAAAATCAGAAAAGAATTCTAATAAGCTACTTACCTTTACGTTCATGTTTAAGTAAGTTTTTTCTGGTAAGTAAGAAATTATTTTCTTACTTTCAACTCCAGGAATATGGTCATTAACTAATACTTCACCATTAGTTGGTTTGATTAAATCATTAATTAGCTTAATCATCGTAGTTTTACCAGAACCATTAGGACCTAGCAATCCATATATTTTTCCTTTTTCTATTTTAATGTTAACGTTAGTTAAGGCGTTGGTCTTTCCAAAACGTTTATTAACGTTTTTAAATTCTACTAAACTCATATTATTTTTCCTTCCTTTTTTCCTTGATTAATGATGTTATTTCTTCAGTTGAAATCATTAAGCTATCCATTTTTTCAGTAAACTTATCAACATATTTTTTAGATAATTCTTTTTTAAGTTTATTAATTACAGTGGCGTTATTAGTAACGAACTTACCCGAAGTCCTTTTAGTAATGATCAAGTTATTGCTTTCTAATTCAGATAAAGCACGCTGAATGGTGTTTGGATTTACCTTTATTTTAAAGGATAAGTCTCTAACTGAAGGAAGCTTCTCACCAAGAACATATATGCCAGTAATAATTCCAAACTTTATTTGGTCTATTAATTGTTTGTATATAGGCCTATCATTATCAAATTCAAAGTTCATAATTCACCTCTTCCAACTGTGTTAATTAACTAACATAATTATACAACAAAAAATAATAATGTCAATACTTTAACTGATTTTATTAAAATATTTACAGGAAATTAACCAGGATATTAAACTAATTATAAAAGCAGCAGCTACATCATATATAACGTGCTGTTTTATAAATAACGTTGATATAATAATTATTATTGATAAGAAAGTAGTGATTATTTTAAAAGCTTTTGGTAATTTAAAGTTTATGGAACAATATATGAATAAAAAGCAAATAATGCAGTGCAAACTTGGTAAACAGTTAAGAGCAGGAGTATCTAAGTAATAAATTAATTTAACTAGTAAATTGGTCACTCCGTTTCCTAGGTGTTCCGCTCGTATTATTGTAGTTGGAAATACTATAAATATGATGTTTGAAACAATGACACAAATAATATATGCCAAACAGTATTTATAAAAGTTGTTTTTATTATATTTATAAACAACGTATGGTACGATAAAAAGCATTAAATACCAAATAATATATGGATATATAAAACTATTAATAAAAGGTATCTTATCATCTAACGTACTACTTAACATTGTTGGAGTAGACTGAACTAGCTTTGAAAAAAAATAAAATCCACTTTGAATTATTATTAAAATAGTTGTAATTAAAATTGGTTTATAGTTTAATTTTTTCATTATTTTTACCTCATAATTAATTATATCATCATTATGGTAGATAGAAAATATATAATAAATATTAATGTCTAAGTAAAGTAGAAACTTAAGTCAAAAAACTTGTTTAACAAAAAAAGCATATGTGCTATAATATTTATATAGTACTTATCCATAGTAAAAGAGGTGTATAAATGAAAAAAGCAAAGAAAGCCTTACTTAGAATAATTATTGGAAGAACTATTTTGTTTGTGCTTATCTTATTATTGCAATTATTTTTAATTGCTGGGGTATTAATGTTTTTTAGCAAAAATTTAGTATGGATGATTGGTGGCTTTACGATTCTTTCAATGATAGTTACCATATGGATAGTAAACAATGAGGATAATCCAATGTATAAACTTGCTTGGATTATTCCAATTATAACTTTACCAATTTTTGGTACGCTTTTATATTTATATTATAAAATGCCTTCGGTAACTAACCGCATTGCTAAAAGGCATAAAATGATTGTTAATAAAACAAATAAATATTTAACTCAAGATGAAAAAGTATTATCTGAAGTTGAAACAGAGGATCCTTATGTTAAAAGCATGTTTTCATACATTGCTAAAAGCAATAATTATCCGGTTTATAAAAACACCCGAGTTAAGTATTTAAAAGTTGGAGAAGTTTTTTTTGATAGTCTTAAAGAGGAACTTGAGAAAGCTAAGGATTTTATATTTATTGAATTTTTTATTATTTCATATAATAGCATGTGGAAAGAAACTTTTGAAATATTAAAAAGGAAGGCTAAAGAAGGCGTTGAAATAAGAATTCTTTTTGATGCAATGGGAAGCTTTTTTACTTTACCTTATGAATATAAAGAAGTAATAAGAGGATATGGTATTAAGTGTGAGATATTTTCTCCAGTAAAGCCAATTTTATCTTCTTATCATAATAATCGAGATCATCGAAAAATAGTTGTAATTGACGGGAAAACCGCATATAATGGCGGCATTAATTTAAGCGATGAGTATATTAACGTAACAAATGAATATGGACACTGGAAAGATACAGCAATTAAAATAGAAGGAGAAGCTGTAAAAAACTTAACAATGATGTTTTTACAGATGTGGGATATATTCTCAAAAGAGGAAAGTAATTATCTGAAATATATTACTGAAAACCATGTTAAATCAGATGGATATGTCACTTGTTATGGTGATAGTCCACTTGATGAAGAAAACGTTGGTGAGCAAGTTTATTTAGATATTATTAATTCTTCAAAAAGGTATGTTTATATAACTACCCCATACTTAATAATTGATTTTGAAATGGCAAGTGCTTTAAAGCATGCAGCTAAAAGAAACGTTGATACCGTTGTTATCGTACCACATATTAGTGATGGTAAATCGGTAAAAAGATTGGGCTATTCATATTATAAAGAGCTTATAAAAGCTGGAGTAAAAATATATGAGTACACACCTGGGTTCGTGCACGCAAAAATGTTTATATCAGATGCGGAAAAAGCAGTAGTTGGAACTATTAATTTGGATTATAGAAGTCTATATTTACACTTTGAGTGTGCTACTTTGATGTATAAAAATAGTGAAATAAGAAAAATTGAAAAAGATTTTAACGATATGATTAAAGTGTCTGAAAAAATCACATTAGAAAAGTTTAATAAAATATCAAAATATGAAAGAATTTATGGAAGAGTTCTAAGACTTTTTGCTCCATTAATGTAAAAAGATATATAAGTAGTTAAAAGCTTATTTTTAAATTGTTAATTATGATATAATTAAACTTAGGAGAAAAACAAGATGAGGGAATTCTTTTTAGACGAAAAAATAGTTAATCCTTTTAAAATTTTTGGAATAACGCACTTTATTTGTATTTTAATAGTTATTTTAGGAATGGTATTAATATATAGACATAGTAGTAAAATAAAAAAAATAGTTAATAAATTGCGTTTAAAACATATAATGTTTATTATTTTATTTAGTAATATGGCGATTTATTATGGTAGTTATATATATTATGGCGTATATGATTGGAGGGTTCATCTCCCACTTCATATTTGTTTTATTGCAGGAATTCTATTTATGATATATTTGATAAATGGAAACCCCAAAATATATAAAGTGTCTTTTTTTATGAGCTTTATTGGACCACTTCCAGCACTAATATATCCAAATTTAACTAGTAGTTTAGATTATTTTGTGTTTTATCAGTATTTTATTAGTCATCATTTATTAATTTTATTTAATTACTTTGTATTTTACCTAGATGACTTTCATATTGTTAAAAAAGATGCCATTAAAGCTTTTTTTACTTGTAATTTAATTTTTATAATAATGGCTATTTTTAACACCTTATTTAATACTAATTACATAATGTCTGGAAGCTTACCTGACTTTATTCTTGTTATGTATCCGTTTTTAAAGGGTATACCTTCTTTTATTGTTTTAGAATTAACTGGAACGGTAGTATTAATACTAATTTATAACTTAGTATATTTAAAAAATCGCAATGATAAAAAAATACACGAAATAGGGAAAACAAGTAAAAAAGCTTATTAGTTTTTTTAATATATGTTATAATTTAAATAGAATAGAAATAGGGTGAAATAATGAATGAAGTAGAAAAGCTAGATGCTTACTTTAGAGCAGCTAATTATTTATCAGTAGGTCAGTTGTATTTGCTTGATAATCCTCTTTTAGATAGGCCGTTAGAGAAAAAAGATTTAAAAAAGAAGATAGTAGGCCATTGGGGAACCGTGCCTGGACAAAACTTTATTTATACACATTTAAATAGGGTAATAAAAAAATATGATTTAAATATGATGTATATTTCAGGCCCAGGTCATGGTGGGAATTTTATGATTGCTAATACTTATTTAGAAGGAAGCTATACTGATACATACCCTGAAATAACCAGAGATAAAGAAGGAATGAAAAAATTATTTAAACAGTTTTCTTTTCCAAAGGGAGTATCAAGCCATGTTGCTCCTGAAACCCCAGGATCAATACACGAGGGTGGTGAACTAGGCTATAGTCTTTCTCATGCATATGGTGCGGTTCTTGATAATCCTGATTTGATTGCGGTTTGTGTAGTTGGCGATGGTGAGGCAGAAACTGGTCCACTTGCAACTTCATGGCATGGTAATAAGTTTATTAATAAAAATACAGATGGGGTAGTTTTACCAATTCTTCATTTAAATGGATATAAAATAAGTAATCCAACGGTTTTTTCTAGAATGAGCAACAAAGAAATAGCAAGTTTCTTTTATGGCTGTGGTTATGATCCTTACCTAGTAGAAGGTAATGAAAAAATGAAACTTCATAAAGTAATGATGATAACGATGGATAAAATTATTGAACAAATAAAAGCAATAAAATCATCAAATAGTAGTGAAATTCCTAGATGGCCAATGATTATTTTAAAAACGCCAAAAGGATGGACAGGACCTAAAGTAGTTGATGGTAAAAAAATAGAGGGGACTTTTAGAGCCCACCAAGTACCAATTACAATGGAAAAAGAAGAACATATTAAACTTTTAGAAGACTGGCTTAAAAGTTATAAACCAGAAGAATTATTTGATGAAAACGGAAGGCCTGTTGAAACGATTTTAGAAAATTGTCCTGACGGAAACAGTAGGATGGGATCTAACATTAATACTAACGGGGGTTTAATTTTAAAAGAATTGGTTTTACCGGACTTTAAAAATTATAAAGTAAACGTTATAACACCAGGTGAAACTTTAGCGCAAGATACCTTGGTTTTAAGTAATTACGTAAGAGATATTTTTAAGTATAATAAAGATAACTTTAGGATGTTTGGACCTGATGAGACTATGTCTAACCGTTTTTACAGCGTGTTTGAAGAAACTAATAGAAGTTGGCAGATGGATACTTATTTAGATGATGAATATTTATCTAAAAACGGTAGAATAATAGACTCAATGTTAAGCGAACACTTATGTGAAGGATTATTAGAGGGATATTTATTAACTGGTAGACATGGCTTTTTTGCTAGCTATGAAGCGTTTATTAGAATAATTGATTCAATGGTAAGTCAGCATGCAAAATGGTTAAAAGTTTGTAATGAAATTTCTTGGCGAAAGCCCATTGCTTCTTTAAACCTATTACTAGCTTCAAACGTTTGGCAACAAGACCATAATGGTTATACCCATCAGGATCCAGGCTTTTTAGACCATATAGCAAATAAAAAAGTTGGGGTTGTAAGAATGTATTTACCACCTGATGCTAACTGCCTATTATCGTGTTTTGATCATACTATCAGAAGTAAAAATTACGTAAACGTAATAGTTGCTTCTAAACACCCTAGTCATCAGTGGTTAAATATTAATGAAGCTGTTGAACATTGTACTAAGGGAATTGGAATTTGGCCGTTTGTAACTAATAGTGATAATCCTGATTTTATAATGGCATCAGCAGGAGACACTCCAACGCTCGAGGCAATAGCAGCAATTAGCATAATTAAACGCTATTTTCCAGAAGTTAAGTATCGATTTGTTAATGTAGTTGATTTAATGAAGTTAGATTCTTCATCTAATCACCCCCACGCTTTAACAAATGATGAGTATGATGAATTGTTTACTAAGGATAAACCAATTGTGTTTGCATATCATGGGTATCCAACCTTAATTCATGAATTAACTTATTTTAGAAATAATCGTAATATTTCAGTTCATGGTTATAATGAGGAAGGAACAATAACAACGCCTTTTGATATGAGAGTACAAAATAAAATAGACAGGTTTAATTTAGTAATTGATATTATTAATCATTTAGATTTAAAAGAAAAAGGGGAAATGGTTATTAACATCATGAAAGATAAGATTAATGCTCATAATATTTATATTGCAGAACATGGCGAAGATATGGAAGAAATTAAAAACTGGAAATGGCATTAAAAAGCATCTTAAAGATGTTTTTTGTTGATATATCGTAGTGTTTTTGGTAGAATATAGAAAAAGAGGTGTTATGAATGTCTGCAAATGATTTTATAAAAAGCTTACATTTAATCAAACTAGAATCTTTAATTCTTTATTATCAAGAAGAAAAAGTGTTAATAAAAGAGTATGAAACTGAACAAGACTTGTTTAATGATTTAAAATTTGTATTTATTGATAACAAAAGAATGTCTATGTATAAAAAGGTATATATGTTTGAACTTTGCAGAAAACTAACAAATAATCTTTCTAATAAAAATGATGCTGAATTAAAAGAAGAATTAAGCGAAATAATAAATTTATCAACTTTATTACAAAGTGTATCATTTAAGGATCAAGATGAGATTTATGCTAAAACAATGCATGTAAAGGCGATACTTATGAATGAGGCGAAACATAATGAATAAAACTGTGCTTGTAACGGCTTCTTCAAGGGGAATTGGAAGAAGTGTTATAATTGATTTTGCTAAACTTGGTTATAACGTTGTTATTAATTATGTAAATAATAAAAATGCGGCTTTTGATTTAAAAAAACTAGTAGAAACAACTTATAAAGTACAAGCGCTTGTTATAAAAGCGGATATTTCTAAAGAAGAAGAAATTATTAATATGATCGATTGTATAATAAGAAAATTTAAAAAGATTGATGTTTTAATTAACAACGCAGGTATTGCTTGTGATAATTATTTTTTAGATAAAACTAAAGAAGAGTTCATGAGGGTTTTAGAAGTCAACTTAGTTGGTACTTTTTTGGTTTGTAAATATACATCAAAGTATTTAGATGGAGGGGTAATCATTAACGTATCATCAACTGATGCTGATGATACTTATAGTGAAATAAGTATGGATTATTGTGCTTCAAAGGCTGGCGTTAATTCACTTACTAAAACCTTGTCACTGGCATTGCCTAACGTAAGAGTGATCTCAATAATGCCTCCATGGGTAAAAACGGATTCAGTGATGGAAATGAACCCGTTATATTTAGAAAAAGAGTTAAAAAGGGTAAATCAAAAAAGATTGTTAGAAAAAGAAGAAGTATCAAATAAAATTTTAGAAATTGTTTTAAATCGTGATATTAAAAGCGGAAGTATTGTAAAAATAGAAGGTGAACATATTGTTGAATATAAATAATAAAGTAATAAAATTAGTTGATGAGGCTGAAGAAATTGTAAAAGAAGAATTTAAAAAAATAGATGAAATATGTGATTATAATAGTTTAAAAGTTATTAACGCATTTCATAATAATAAAGTATCCGATTCACATTTTAATAGTACTACAGGATATGGATATGATGACTTAGGAAGGGATTGTACTGAGCGAGTGTTTAGAGATGTTTTAAAAGCTGAAGACGCTATTGTTAGGGGACAATTCATATCTGGAACACATGCTCTAACCGTTACGCTTTTTGCTATTTTAAGACCAAATGATACCTTATTAAGTATTTGTGGTAAACCATATGATACGTTGGATGAGGTAATTGGAATAAAAGAAAATGAAAGTTCTCTTAAATCATTTGGAATTAAATATAAGCAGGTTGATTTAATTAATGATGATTTTAATTATGAACAGATAAAGAAAATTATAACAACCGAAAAAATTAAAGTAATAGAGATTCAAAGATCAAAAGGATATTCTAATAGAAAAAGTATAACACTTGATAAAATAGAAAAAGTTATCAAAGAAATAAAACATATAGATAAAGACATAATAGTAATGATTGATAATTGTTATTGTGAATTTGTAACTAAACAAGAACCTTTACAATTTGGAGCGGATTTAATTGTTGGATCTTTAATTAAAAATTTAGGAGGCGGTATCGCTCCAAATGGGGCTTACGTAGCTGGTAAAAAAGAATTGATAAAGTTAGTTGCAGAAAGACTTACCGTACCTGGAGAAGGAAAAGAAGTTGGCCCATCGCTTGGAATGAATAAATTAATTTTACAAGGCTTATTTATGGCACCAGCAGTTGTAGCATCAAGTTTAAAAACTGCTGTTTTAGCAAGTAAAGTATTAGAAATATTGGGATATGAAGTTGAGCCTAGGTTTAATGATTTAAGAGCTGATATTGTTCAGACAATAACTTTTAAAAACAAACAAAAACTAATGAATTTCTGTAGAGGAATTCAAGAAGCATCAGCAGTAGATTCTTTTGCAAGCCCAGAGGCAGTTGCAATGCCAGGATATTCTGATGAAATAATTATGGCATCAGGTTCATTTACCCAGGGTTCTTCAATAGAATTATCTTGCGACGGACCAATAAAAGAGCCGTATGTTCTTTATTTACAAGGTGGTTTAACATATAATTATGGGAAAATTGGTGTTATTAACGCGGTTTCTAAGTTGCTATACACAGATGATTAACATTTGTGTTTTTTTTATAATAAAACTGGTATAATAAAAGTATAGATAGGCAGTGATTATAGTGAAAAAAGAATCGTTATTAATAACCATTTTATCTTTTATAGTAATATCTTTTTTAATTTACATTAACGTTTATAAGAAGGACGTTATTATAAAAAACTTTAAAGCTAATGAAAGAATAGAAGTCTTTTCTACTTATAAGGATCAGACCACATATTTTTGCTACGGAAATAAGCTTAGTTGTAAAAAAATAAAATATAAAACAACAGGTAAAGTAGATACTAAAAAAGTAGGTGTTTATAATGTTATATATACAGCTACTTATAAAAATAAAATGCTTAAGAAAAAAAAGAAAGTTGAAATAAAAGATCGAGTAAGACCGGAATTGACGATTGAAGGAGTGTTTAACAATGTTTGTCCTAATGGTAAAACAGATAAGATAATTTTAAAAGCGGTTGATAACTATGACGGGGATATAACTAGTAAAATAGAGTATAAAATAGGAAATAATAAAATATTATATAAGGTAGAAGACTCATCAGGAAATATTACATTAAAGGAAGTGAGTGCTACTTTTATGGATGATGAAAAGCCAAGCATTATTTTAAATGGAACAGATCATATGTATTTAGTAGTTGGAAGCAAGTATGAAGAACCTGGATATACTGCTTTCGATAACTGTGATGGTAATATTACAGAAAACGTAACTATATCGGGAACTGTAAATACAAATAAAGAAGGAACGTATGTTGTAAAGTATATGGTTAAGGATGAGACCGGTAATGAGACTGTTATAATTAGGACAATTAAAGTTTTTAAAAAGAATAATTATTCAACTGTTATTCCTGCTGGTAAAACAATATATTTAACTTTTGATGATGGACCTGGACCATATACGGATAGGTTACTTGATATTCTTGCAAAGTATAATGTAAAAGCAACTTTTTTTATAATAGGAACAAGAGGAGCTTACGATAATATTATTGTAAGAGCTCACAGTGAAGGGCACACAATAGGTCTTCATTCATATAACCATTTATATTCTAATTATGTGAGTGAAACAACTTTTTTAAACGACTTAATACAGCTATCAGAAAAGGTAAAAAATCTAATTGGCGTAGAATCTAAAATAATTAGGTTCCCTGGAGGAAGTTCTAACGTTATTAGTAGAAGGTATTCTGTTGGAATAATGAGCCAATTAACTAAAAAAGTAGAAGAACTAGGATATGTTTACTTTGACTGGAATATTTCAAGTGGAGATGCGGGTAATACTACTAATACTAATCAAATAATTAGAAATGTTACTTCTGAATTAAGCAATAAACCTACTTATGTTGTTTTACAGCATGATATAAAGTCTTATAGTGTTGATGCAGTAGAAGAAATAATTAAATATGGACTTGCAAACGGATATTCTTTTGCTCCACTTACTACTAGTAGCCCTGTTATTCACCATACGGTGAATAACTAATGATAATTAATAATAAAAAAATTGAAGAAATGTTAAAAAGTATTAATAAAGATTCACTATCTTTAAAAAGCCGGGGAAATGGAATATATTTGTCTGATGATCAAATAAAGTCTTTAGAAAAATATAACATTAATTATAAAAATTATTCAAGTGTAAAGTCGCTTATTTTTGCTCTTGAAGAATGCATAAACGAGGAAAGTTTATATGGGGATGTATCAGAGCTGGAAAAGGTTGAAGAATTCCTTTGTGAGTACGATTATTATAATAATACTAATAAATAAAGTTTGAATAAAATCAAACTTTTTAAATTTATTAAAATTTAAAAAAGTGACTTTTAAAAATAAATGTTTTTTCATAAAATCAAATAATCCTATATATTGTAAGAAAAAACCGTTTTTATGGTAAAAATAAAAAACAAAAAAAGTCAAAAAATCTAAAAGTGTAAATTTACAATTTTAATTTTTAAGCTTTTCTTTGACGTATAAAGGCAAAACAAAAGTATGCAAACAATTGTTTGAAAAAGCTTTTGAAAAAGTGTTGACTTTTATAAAAATTAACACTAAAATGAAGTTATAAGATAAGGCAGAAAGGAATTAAGATTATGATAGGCAACGAAGAGGTTTTTTCACACTTAAGTGTAGTAAAAAGAAATGGAAAAAAAGTAGCGTTTGATGGATCGAAAATAGCGCTTGCAATTAAAAAGGGGTTTGATAGTGTTATTACTCTAGAAGATGAGGAAAACGATAAGTATACTGAAAAAGACATGCAAAAGGTATATCAAGCTGTTATTAAAACTATTGAAAAAGAGTATAAAGAAGAAAACAATATTAAGATTGAAACAATTCAGGACATGATTGAGGATGAGCTGAAAAAGCAAAGTTATGATGAGGTTTATAAATCTTTTTCTGAATATCGTGAACGAAGAAATCAGTCTAGGGAGATGTTCTTTGATGATAAAAAACAGCATAAATTTTTAAAGACTCTTGAAGGATTAGGGTTAAAATCCGCTAACGAAGATGATACTAAAAGAGAAAATGCAAATGTGGATGGTGATACCGCTATGGGAACGATGCTTCAGTATGGTAGTACCATCTCAAAGGAATTTGCTAAAGCATATTTAATGAAAAAAAAGTATGCAGATGCTCATGATGCGGGTGATATTCATATTCATGATATGGATTTTGAAGCAATGGGAACAACAACTTGTATGCAAATTGATTTAGCAAAACTATTTAAGGGTGGTTTTTCAACAGGACATGGTCATTTAAGAGAACCAAACGATATAATGTCATACAGTGCTCTTGCTGCAATTGCCATTCAATCTGATCAAAATGATCAACATGGAGGTCAAAGTATTCCTGCTTTCGATTATTATTTAGCACCAGGCGTTCTTAAGACTTTTAAAAAACAATTTAAACAAACACTTAATGATTTTTTAGAATTAACTGGGTTTGATGCTTTTGTTAATATAGCTATGGTTATAAAAGAAATAGATAAGTTAAATAGTATTAAGTTTGATATAAAACTATTTGATAAGTTTAGTAAAGGTTCATTAGAGGTTAAAAAAATATTTAATACAGCATATGAAAAAGCTTTGATGAAGACAAATAGGATTACTTATCAAGCAATGGAAGCTTTTGTTCATAACTTGAATACCATGCATTCAAGAGCAGGAGCGCAAGTACCTTTTTCATCAATAAACTTTGGTACTGATACTTCACCTGAAGGAAGACTAATAATAGAAAACTATTTATTAGCAGTAGAATCAGGATTAGGCCATGGTGAAACGCCAATCTTTCCAATATCAATATTTAAAGTGAAAGAAGGGATTAATTATAATTTAGAAGATCCAAACTACGATTTATTTAAATTATCTTGTAAAGTATCGGCAAAAAGATTGTTTCCTAACTTTTCTTTTCTTGACTCACCTTTTAATAAACAATATTTAAAAGAAGGAGATTATTCAACGGAAGTTGGCTACATGGGCTGTCGTACTAGGGTTATTGGTAATGTTGTTGATCCAGATAAGGCGGTAACTCCAGGAAGAGGTAATTTATCCTTTACTACTATTAATTTACCAAGACTTGGAATTAAACATGGCGTTGTTTTAGGAAATAAAAAAGCTGATTTAGATGGTTTTTTTAAAGAGCTTGAAGAAGTAATGGAATTAGTAAAAGACCAATTATTAGAAAGGTTTGAAATCCAGTGTAAAAAGCATGTTTATAATTTCCCTTTCTTATTAGGACAAGGGATTTGGATGGGTTCAGAAAATTTGAAAGCTAATGATCATTTAAGAAGAATATTAAAACATGGTACTTTAAGTATTGGTTTTATTGGACTTGCAGAATGCTTGAAAGCTTTAATTAATGAGCATCATGGTGAAAGCGAAATAGCTCGTAAGTTAGGACTTAAAATAATTACTTTCATGAGAAAAAAATGTGATGAATATGCTGAAAAATATAATCTTAACTTTACTTGTCTTGCTACTCCAGCTGAAGGCTTAAGTGGTAGGTTTACAAAGATAGATAAAGCTGTATATGGAAAAATCAAGGGAGTAACGGATCGTGAATATTATACTAATTCATTTCATATTCCGGTATATTATAATATTTCAATAGCAAATAAGATTAAATACGAAGCACCATACCATGAATTAACTAATGCTGGTCATATTTCTTATATAGAACTAGATGGAGATGCAACTGAAAACATTGATGCATTTGAGGCTGTTATTAGGTTAATGAAAGAAAATAACATGGGATATGTTGCTATAAACCATCCTGTTGATAGAGACCCAGTATGTGGGTATGTTGGTGTAATTAAAGATGTTTGTCCAGGATGTGGAAGAAAAGCTGGTGAGGGAATTAGTAAAGAAAAATTACGTGAACTAAACTATGATTGTAATGAATAAGAGAAAGGAGAAAACGAATGACAGAAGATAAAAAAACAATTGGTGATGGGGTAGGATTTGAGAGAATTAGAAGAATCACTGGATATTTAGTTGGAACAACAGATCGTTTCAATAATGGTAAAAAAGCAGAAGAACAAGATCGAGTAAAGCACAGTGGACTAAAAGATCTTTGTAAAGTTACAAAATGAAGATTCGTTTAGCGTCTCCACTTCAACCGGATAGTATTGTTGATGGTAAAGGAATTAGAGCGGTAATTTGGACACAAGGATGTATTCATAACTGTTTAGGATGTCATAATCCAGAAACTCATGATCCAAATGGAGGTATGGAGTATGATACAAACGAAATTAAAAAACAGTTAAAAGAATTAACCTTTGAAGATGGCATAACTTTATCAGGAGGAGATCCATTTAATCAAGTAGATGCATGTTTAGATATTGCAAAATATGCAAGGACAATTGGGCTAAGTGTATGGTGTTATACTGGATTTACTTTTGAACAGTTACTAAAAATGGCTAATATGAAATCAAATATTATGGAGTTTTTAAATTATATAGATGTATTAGTAGATGGTAAGTTTGAAGTTAATAAGAAAAGCTTTGAATGTAAATGGCGAGGTTCAACTAACCAAAGACTAATTGATGTTTATAAGAGCTTAAAATTCAAAAAAACGGTGTTATATGAAACAGAGAAAAAGCCTGTTGCTAAAAAACAAATAGTATATATATAAAAAGCAACCACATGTTAAAGTGGTTGCTTTTTTATATATTAAAGAAAATCAGTTAGTGTAAAGAGTTTTGGGGATTTTCAATAAAAGAAAGTGAAAATTGA
>JAVXAN010000017.1:0-19677 GCA_036660495.1 Bacilli bacterium
TATTAGTCAACTATAATAAAAATTTATAATAGAAAAAGAGGTTTTACCTCTAGTTTTCTGCTTCTTCAAGCATTGTTGTTATAAGTATTCCATATCCTCTAGTTGGATTGTTTACTACTACATTAGTTACTGCCCCTATTATATTATCATTTTGAATAATTGGTGACCCACTCATTCCCTGGACAATACCACCACTTTTTCCGATTAAATCTTTATCGGTAACTTCAAATAAGATGTTTTTGTTATCATTCTTATCATTGTTTACCTTTATAATGTTGATTTTATAGCTCATTTTAACGTTATTTGATAATACGGTTATAATTTCTGCTTCTCCTAAGTCAATTGCTTCAAAAGGAGATACTTTATAAAGTTTATTAGTATTAAACTCTTTAGTATAATCTCCAAAAATTCCTGCTTTAGTATTTTCTTTTACGTTACCATACACACTATTTGAGTCGGTTGTAGCATTTTTTGAACCAGGATCTCCTCTAGTACTTTTATCAATACTTGTTACAACTGAATTATAGATTTTACCATCTTTAACATCAATCATTACCCCAGTATTTGATTCAATAACTTCATGGCCTAAAGCTCCATATAACTTGGTTTTTGGATCTATAAAGGTAAGTGTTCCAATACCTGATACTGAGTCTTTAACATAAAGCCCAGTTTTAATTATTCCAGCATCGTTAGCTAAATTTAAAGTTGTGATTTTTTCTTCTTTATTTCTTACATAAATCAGCTTTAAACTCTTTTGATTACTATTTTTAATTACGCTTACTAGGTCTTCTAGAGTATTGATTGTTTTATCATCGGCTTTAACAATAATGTCACCTTTTTCTAAATTACAGTCTTTTCCTGGATAAGAATTATTTACTTTATAAAAACCTGCAATTAGAATCCCTTTACCGTTTAGTCTTATACCAATGTTTTCACCACCAGCAATAATATAGTCTGAATAGGCAAATATGTTTAGTGGCATAATAAACGTAGTAATTAGTGTAATTACTAAGAATTTTTTAAATTTTTTTAAAAACATTTTTATGCTCCTTTGTAATTCGAATTACATTAATATTATGTGATAAAAAATAATTTTAATTATGATAAAAATTTACCAATTAAAAAGAATTAGTAAAATTACTAATTCCATAAGTTATTAGGATATTCTCCATTATTTACCATTTTTAAAATAGCGTTTACTAAATCTTTTTTATCTTCTTTATAAGTAACACCATGCCACTTAGAATCAGTGTTAAGTACTTTTACTAAAACATTGTTATTATTAATTTGATTAAACACACTTTCTGGTAATAAAAACTCACAGTTGTCTAAATTATCTTTGTTTTTATCAAAAAACGTTTTCATTTCATCTTCAAGCAAATTAAAAATACTTGGAGTAAAACCAAAAAAGTTCATTGAAACAAGTTCTGTTTTAGAAATTTCAAAAACGTTTTTGCTATTTTCAAGTTCTGTTGCAATTAATTTATTATCGATACTTTCAATTTTAGATTCAATTAATTTAATTAAAAAACCATTTTTATCTTTTTTACATATTCCTCTTTTAACTGAACCATTTTCAGTTAAAGTATTTCCAGCTTCATAACCAATTACAGCATATTCACCTGCTTTTTTTTCTGATGAATAAAAATTTTTAATTTTTAAAAATGGGTCTAAACCATAAAAGTCATCAGAGTTAATTACTACAAAAGGATCATCCACTTCGTCTTTAGCAGATAAAATAGCATGTGACGTTCCCCATGGCTTTATCCTTGTTTTTGGTATGATGACACCAACAGGAACGTTATTAATGTCTTGAAAAACGTATTTTACTTCTATTTTAGATTCAATTCTTTTACCAATTGTATTTCTAAAAACCTCAAAGTTTTCTTTTTTTATAATAAAAACAACTTTTTTAAAACCCGCTCTTATTGCATCATATATTGAATAATCAATAATAAACTCTCCATTTGGTCCTACTGGTTCAATTTGTTTTAGCCCACCAAACCTACTGCCCATTCCAGCAGCCATAATAACTAATGTCATAAATTTCTCCTATTCTACATCAAAATTTTCTAAAGTGCCATTCTCAGTTAAAATTTTATTCACCTTTTCTTTAGCACTGTTTAGCTTGTTAGAACACTCTTTAGCAAGTTCCATTGCTTTTGTATACTCTTTTATTGCAGTATCTAAATCAACTTCTCCAGATTCTAAAGATGAAACTATTTTTTCTAATTCGTTTAAATTATCTTCAAACTTGGCTTTTTTATCCATTATTTACCTCCATAATTTTTGCTTTAAAACTTCCTTTTTCTAAATCAACCTTAACTTCGTCATTTTCTTTAATTTTCTTAATGTTAGAAATAGTTATACCATCTTTTTTAACAATTGCATATCCCCTTTTTAGAGCACTTAAGGGATTTAAAATAGTTAGTTTTTCTATTAACACGTTAAATTTATGTTCTTTTTTATTATACAACAAATCTGGGCTTTTAAAAACATAACTATTTTTTAAAACATCTAACTTTGAATTTGACGTATAAATAATACTATTTATTGAAGTATTTACTTTATCAATAACATTATCTAGTTTTTGTTCTTTTATTTCGTATATACTAAGCGGATTTTTTAAAATATAGCTTTCTTTTAATTTTTTTAACTTTAGCTTATTTTGATTAATTATATTCATTATAACGTTGTACATTCTAGTTTTATTATTCAAAATATCGGAAACTAAATTTTCAAGAACAGGAACTGCTCTTTCAGCAGCAGCTGTTGGCGTTTCCGCTCTTAAATCTGCTACAAAATCACTAATTGTCCAATCAACTTCATGACCAACAGCGCTAATGATTGGCGTTTTAGCATTATATATAGCTCTTGCAACTACTTCTTCATTAAATGGCCATAAATCTTCAATTGATCCGCCACCACGACCTAATATAATTACGTCTAGGTTATATGAATCGGCTATTTGAATGTTTTTAACAATGTCATTCTTAGCAGCTTCACCTTGAACAAGAGAAGGAAAAAGAATGGTATTACATATTGGAAAACGTCTTTTAATAGTAGAATGAATGTCTTTTATAGCAGCTCCAGTTGACGCTGTAATTATCCCTAGTTTTAACGGTACTTTAGGTATTACTTGTTTATGACTTTTATCAAATAATCCTTCATCTGATAACTTCTTTTTTAGCTGTTCAAAAGCTATGTGTAAGTTTCCTAATCCGTCTTCCATTAAGTCTTCTACGTATATTTGATAATTACCAGTTGCTTCAAAAACGCTAATTTTACCTTTTACAAGAATTTTCATTCCATCTTCAATTTTAAACTTAACTTTTTTTGCATTATAATTAAACATAATTGCGTTCATTCTAGATGCTTCATCTTTTATTGTAAAGTATAAATGCCCTCTTGTATGCTCTTTAAAATTAGATATTTCACCTTTTAAAAATACTTCTTGTAAATTATTATCATTATCAATTTTATACTTTATGTACCTTGTTAAAGCAGTAACACTTAAGTACTTGTCATTATTCATAGTACCTCCCTACTTATCGTGGTAAACTTTATCTAAAACTCCATTTATCATGTTTTTAACTTTATCATCAGAATATTTTTTTGATAATTCAATTGCTTCGTTTATTGCTACTATTTCAGGAGTATCAGTATATAAAAGTTCATAAATTCCCATTCTAAGAATCGCCTGATCAGTTAAACCTAATCGGTCTATTGTCCAATCTTTTAAAGCTTTATTAGCTACTTCATCAATTTCTAGCTGTTTATCTAAAACTCCGTTTACAACATTTTTAACAAATTCGTTTTCAATTTCTAAATTATCTTTAATTACTTTATCAACATTAAAATTAATCTTACCATTTTTATACATAAAAACTTGGTATAGAATTGTCATTATAATTACTCTAGATTCATTTCTATTCATATTTTCTCCTTATTATTCATTTATCTTATTTATGTTTTGATTAGTAACCATTTTACTAAAATATTTATATGCATCACTTGTTTTATCAAGTGATGCTTTTATTATTAGCTGATATTTTATAATTAATTTATCTTCATTAAGAAAGTTATCTATTCTTTTTGTTTTTCTTCTAACGTTTAATTCAAAAATTTGATTTAGAATTTTAATAAGTAAGTTATCACTACCATCATTAATTAAATTATTAATAACCTTATTACTTTGATTAAAGAAACACTCTCTAACAATAATTTCTTCAGACGTTTGTTTATAAAGAAAAAATTGTCTCAATAAATGAATTATTAAAGGATAATTAATAAATTCTGTTTTAAAAGTATGGCTAGTATTAACTGTTTCAGTAACAACCTTTTGATCCATTATTTTAGAATTAGTTACGTCAAAATTATGGATTTTTTCTGCAGCTATTTCGATAACTGAAGTTATTATTGCTAAGTATTCACTGCTGCTTTCAAATAGTGTTTCCGTTACAGCAGTAAAAAAGGTAAGCTCATATAAAGCCTCATCATATCCTTTTACATCATCATTAATTATTAGTATATCATTTTCAATTTTATAATAATTAAGAAGGTTAATTACTTTTGGTGTTTTAACTATTTTTTTAATTTTATAGCAAAATTTATCAACAATTAATTCTAAACTATTAGGAGTTAAATATCCTAAGTTAAGACAAGAAATAAAATACCTTCTTAATAAATTAAATTCTGTTTCTTCATAGATACACTTATATTTTTCTACTTTACTACTAATTATTGATTTTATTGGAATTTTAACATCCTTCATAATTTTAGACCCCTTTATTCATCTATTTCTTTTTTTAATTCATACAGCACGTTTAAAGCTTCTATTGGTGATATTTCAAGTGGGTTTAACGCACCTATTTTCTTTTTTATTATATCATACTTATCTTTATTTTTATCAGTTTGTGAAAAATTCATCGTAAGCTGACTAACAGGATCTGATTTAAACTTGTTATCTTCATGACTTTTTAAAATAGCCGTAGCTCTTTTTATTAAACATTCTGGTAATTCAGCTAACTTAGCAACATGAATACCATAACTTTTATCAGCACTACCATCTTTTATTTTATGAAGAAATGTTATGTTTCCATTTTCCTCGTGCGTACTTACATGAACGTTTTTTAAATGAACGTTTGTTTTATCAAGGGTTGTTAGCTCATGATAGTGCGTAGAAAACAGTGTTATGGCTCTAATATTATCATGAACATATTCTATGATTGCTTGGGCTAGACTCATTCCGTCATAGGTTGCTGTTCCTCTTCCTAGTTCATCAAATAAAATTAAACTGTTTTCCGTAGCGCCTTTTATTGCTCGGTTAGCTTCGATCATTTCAACCATAAAAGTTGATTCACCAGAAACTAAATCATCGCTTGCTCCAATTCTAGTAAATATCTTATCAAAAACCGGTAGCAAAGCCTCTTTAGCAGGCACAAAGCATCCTATTTGAGCCATTATCACAATCATTGCCATTTGTCTCATGTACGTTGACTTACCAGCCATATTAGGACCAGTAATCAATTCTATTTCATAATCATTATCAAAAATAATATCATTTGAAACAAATTCTGTAGAAAGCACTTTTTCAACAACCGGATGTCTACCTTCTATTATTCTTACCTGCTTAGAATCACAAATAACAGGTCTTACATAGTTATTAGATTCAGTTACTACTGCAAAAGACTGCATTACATCTAATAAAGCAATAGATTTAGCATTATTTTGAAGAGTTGGAATAAGTTCTTTAACCTTATTTCTAATATCTATGAACAAAGCATATTCCATGTTTATTATTTTTTCTTCAGCACCTAAAATTAAAGCTTCTTTTTCCTTTAATAAAGGAGTAATAAACCTTTCACAATTAGCTAAAGTCTGCTTTCTTTCATATCCAAACTCATCTTTAACTAAATGACAACTTCCTTTAGAAACTTCAATATAATATCCAAAAATCCTGTTAAAACCTACCTTCAAGTTTTTTATTCCGGTTTTTTCTTTTTCCTCATTTTCTAACTTAGCTACAAAATCCTTATTTCCTCTTCTTGATGCTTTTATTTCGTCTAACAGATGATCATATCCTTCTTTGATTAAGTATCCTTCTTTTAAACTAACTGGTGGTGTCTGGTAAATACTATCATCAAGCAAATTATATAAATCTTTCAGCTCATCAATTTTTTGGCTAAATCCTAACTGAATAATTAATTCTTTAATTCTAGGTAACACCTTAATTGACGCTTTTAATTGTAATAAATCCCTAGCATTAGCAGAACCAAAAGCAATTCTTCCACAAAGACGTTCCAAATCATATACATCATTTAATAAACTTCTTATTTCGTCCTTTATTAAAAATTCTTCTAAAAGCTTGGAAACCATGTCATACCTATTATTAATTTGGACTTTATCTACTAATGGATTTTCTATCATTATTTTTAAAAGCCTTGATCCCATAGCAGTCTTTGTCTTATCAAGCAGCCATAAAAGGGAATAAGTTCGCTCTTTTAACCTTAAGCTTTCAGTTAATTCTAAGTTTCTTTTAGTGTGAACATCCATTTTTAAATAAGTCTTATAGTCTTTTACAACAACTTTTTGCAAATGATCTAAACTTCTTTTTTGCCCTTTATCCAAATAATTAAGTAGCGTGTTTATCGAAGGTATTAACCTAACGTCTACTACCTCATTATATAAATACTTATACTTATCTAATTCTTCAGTAACATCTTCATAAGAAATAATAATTCCAAACTGATTTTTAAGCGTGCTTCCTAAATTAACGTTTAGTTTTTGATTTATTACAATCTCACTAACATTATTATTAATTATTTCATTGATTATTTTTTCATCATCATGCTCTACTAAAACAGCATAAAACTCTCCTGTAGACAAATCAACATAACTTAAAGAATAGCAGTGCTTTAGATCATTTAAAGCAGCAATAAAATTATTGCATTTTTCATCAAGCATCTCACCATTCATAACCGTACCCTTAGATACTACTTGAACAACTTGTCTTTCTACAATACCTTTAGCATCCTTAGGATCCTGCATTTGTTCACATATAGCTACTTTATAACCTTTTTCAATTAGTTTATCAAGATAAATATTAACCGCATGATAAGGAATTCCACACATTGGGATTTTCTCATCTAAGCCAGCGTTTTTACCAGTTAACGTAAGTTCTAAATCCCTAGATACCCTTATGGCATCCTCAAAAAACATTTCATAAAAATCACCTAATCTAAAGAAAAGAATAACATCCTCATATTCATCTTTAATTTCCATATATTGTTTCATCATTGGACTTATTTTACTTTTATCTACTTCATTACGTTTCATTTAAATCACCTTGTGTTTATTATATAATAAATAACGAAAAAAAGCCATAAAAGGCTCTTATCTTTTAATTCGTTTTTTAATAATAGTAGGATTAGTTTGAGATTTTTTAGCAATTGTTAAAATGTTTGGTATTTCTTCTATCGTTTCAATCATAAACTGCTTTAAAATTGGGCTAACTTCACTATCGTTAGCAACATAACAAATGTTTTTAAAACTATTTTTGTATGGCTCTATGTATAAAGTATTATTAATAATAGTATACGAGTATTTAGGTAAATCAAGTGATAAATTCATTCCATCATCAAACAACAATACGTACTTTTTATTTTGTTCAATTCCTTTCATCACTTCATACACCCCATTAGACTTACTAAAAGTATAAATAATATCCTGATTATTATTAAGTGTTTCCAAATCAATTACTTCTATTCCTTCTACTATACCATTTTCCTTCATATAACTTTTCATGTTTTTTGGAGCAATAAGTGGTAAGTAAAATAAGGCGAATTTTTTATCATCATCCAAAAATTTAATAAACGTTTTAGGACCATTAATCTTTTTATTTATAGACATTTCCTTTAATATAATCAGTTTTTTTGATTCTTCAATCATAAGTTTTCCTCCTATAAAATATGTTATATAAATAGTTTATTAGATATAAGGAGGAAAAATGCTTGAAAAAAAAGATGTTCTATTTTTATATTGCTTAATTAGTATTGAACTATTAATATTATCACATTCAGAAATTGCTGTAAATTCAGTAATTAATAGTATTAATATTTTTAAAATTAGTGTTTTACCAGCTTTATTTCCGACAATGTTAATAGCAAGCTTATTAATAAAAAATAACGTTTGTCTTTTAATTCCAAACTTTATTTGTACTTTTTTTAAAAAAACATTTAATTTTAATAAAGCCTGTACTTCTATTTTTATATTATCAATGATATCAGGTTCTCCAAGTAATGCTAAATTTATAGAAGAATACTTAAATAATGGTTTAATTAACGAAAAACAAGCTGAAAGCCTTCTATGTTGTACTCATTTCATTAATCCCCTTTTTGTTGTTTTTACCGTTGGAATTGGAGTGTTTAATGCTAAAATAATTGGTATTATAATTATAATAATTATGTTTATTTTAAATTTAATAAACGCTTTTATACTTCGAAAAAACTTTTTATCAAAAGAAAAAGAACAAATTATTTATCAAAAAGAACCATTTATTAAACAATTACAATCATCCATTAATAGTTCTTTTTATACCTTAGGAATTATTCTAGGAGTTATTATGACCTTTCAAATTATTTCTAGCTTAATAATATCAATATTTAATTTAAATACTTTTTTAAAAATAATATTAATGGGTACTCTAGAAATAACTGGTGGAATAGTACTATTATCAAAGCTTACTATTAACATTTGGTTAAAGTTTATTATAGCTCTTGCAATGTTAATATTTGGAGGATTTTCAATTCACTTACAAACATTCAGTATTTTAAGTAAAAGAAAAATAAGATATAAAAAATATCTTATTCATAGACTATAAAAGGTTATTGAGGTGTTACTGGGTTTTTTTTATATTATAAAAAAAGTTAACTGTTTTTTTATTTATTGTAAAAGAACACATTCTATAAGTACCATCCTGATAAGAAGTATTAGCAACACACTTACAATTCTTTACATTATCAAGCTTAAAATTCGGACTTCCTTCTTTTTCCATAATACAGTCTTTCTTTGCGTCTTCTTCTTTTTCTTCGTTAGTTAATTTTATTGGGTCTATTAGTAACGGTACACAATATCCTTTCTCTAATCCTGCTTTTAATAGTCTGGTAGCATAAGTTTTAGCAACTGAAAAGTTAGTAGCTGTCCTTGTTTCTTCATACATTTTTTTAACAATAAGAACCGTTTGATAAAAATAAAAACTTGCTACTGAAACAATTGCAAAACTAATTAGTAATTCAATTATTGTTATTCCTTTATTGTTTTTCATTTTTTTCCCTTTCAATCAATTATTGTTATTCCCAGTTGCATCCTCGATTAGGATTAGGATTTTCATATTTTATTGAAGCATATCTTTTTTGCTCACCCTGTTTAAAAACTCCAATTAAACGGTAATCGTATTTATTTGCATCATAATTTTGCATCTTATTTACATATTTTTTTAGATTAAGATCCAAATCTGCATTAATTTTGTTAGCAGAGTAACTTGTTAAATAAAGTCCTTCAATGGTAAAGCCAGGTAACCAGCTATTAGTACTCATCCATTTTGTTATTTCCATCTCTATACCACTAGCTGGATTACCTTGCAATGGAATATTAATACAATCATTGTTTAATACTTTTGCACCAATGACATCAACACCATTACAATCGCTAGAAGTAAACTGATCAATTTCTTTAGAATCTTTTATAGCTAAAAGAGTATATATGTCTTCTATTTGATCATATTTATAAGCCTTATTTTTAAATGAAGAATATACTTTTGATACGTTAGGGTAAACAAAAGCCATTATGACAGTAACCAGTGCTAATATTACTATTGTTTCAGCTAGAAAAAAACCTTTATTATTGCTTTTCATAAATATTCCCCATTCTTTTATTGCTATATTAACAATATTATTATATAATATATTTATAATAAAATCTAGGGGTAAAGATAAAATAATTATGGGGTGATACAGTGCTTAAAAAAATAGACTTTACTAAACTACCAATAACGGAGATAGTAAGCGAAATAATATATACTGCTGCTGAGGCTGGTGCAAGTGATATTCACTTTGATCCATCTGAAGATGATATTAAGGTTCGTTTTAGAATTGATGGGGTTTTAATTGATTATGCTATTATTCCAGAAAACATTAGAAAAAACTTAGTTGCAAGACTAAAGATTATTTCTGGTATGGATATAACTGAATCAAGGTTACCCCAAGATGGTTCTATTAAAACAATGATTAAAGATATTAACTTAGATATGCGTGTTTCTTCTCTTCCAACTAATGAAGGTGAAAAAATAGTTATTCGTATTTTAGATTATACAGCTAGTTTAAAAGGACTTGAGAGTTTAGGCTTTAGTCCTAGTAATTATCAAAAAATGAAAAGATTAATTGCATTGCCAAACGGGATTATATTAGTTACAGGAGCAACTGGAAGTGGTAAATCTACTACAGTATACTCTGTTTTACAAATACTTAACTCTGAAAAAGTTAATTTAGTTACAGTAGAAGATCCAGTTGAAATGAGTATTGAAGGAATAAACCAAATTCAAGTTAATAGTGAAATTGGTCTTACCTTTGCAAACGTGCTTAGATCTATTTTACGTCAAGACCCGGATATTATCATGATTGGTGAAATACGTGATGATGAAACGGCTAAAATTGCGGTTAGAGCATCTATTACCGGACACTTAGTACTATCTACCATTCATACTAACAACGCTCTAAATACAATTGAACGTTTAACTGATATGGATGTTGAGAGATATCTATTAGCTAGTTCTTTAAACGGAATTGTTTCTCAAAAACTTGCAAGAAAAATTTGTCCGCATTGTATGAAAAAAAGACCAGCTATTGATTATGAAAAAAAACTAATTAAAGAAAACTTAGGAGTAGACATTACTGAGTTATCTTACGCTCAAGGATGTGATGAATGTGTTGGAGGGTATAAAGGACGTATTGCTATTCACGAAGTATTAGTAATAACTCAAGAAATTCGTGATGCAATTGCTAATGGAATGCCTAAAGATGAACTTAGACCTTTAGTTTATACTAAAAACACTACTACTCTTTTACAAGATGGATTGCAAAAAGTTTTACAGAACATAACAACAATTGAGGAAATTTTAAGAATTGTAGAACTTGATGATAAAAATAGTGAAATAGTTAAGGTTTTAGATAAAACTCAAATTAACGCTACCCAAACAAAATCATCTGATAGCACAGTTGAATTAAAAACCCCTCCGGTTACAACTAATTCACCTACTACATTTAATAATAATGAAGTTTCACCTCCCCCACTAGTTATAAATCCAATAACTAAAACAAATACTGATGAAGAATTTATGGATATATAAAAAGTACTATTTAATAAAAAATAGTACTTTTTTAATTTATCATAAGCATAAAAGCGTTTATATCAAACTTAGTTAATAAAATTATAACAGCAGCCAAAGAAAGATATGGTCCAAACGGAATAACGTTAGTGTTTTTCCTTATTAACATAATTATTGATAAAGGTAAGGCAATGAATGAGGCTATAAATATAACTAGAATTGATGAAGAAAAACCTAAAACAAAACCAATTAGAAATAAAAGTTTTATATCTCCGCCACCCATACTTTCCTTTTTAAATAAAAAGTCACCCATAACCTTAAATAAATAAAGCATTGAAAATGAAGCGCTACCTTTTAATAAAGGAATTAAAAGCTCGTTTACTAAAGAAGCATCAGTAATATAAGCATTAATTATAAATTCAATTACAAGTAGGATTAAACCTACTATTAAAACTTCATCTGGAATAATAAAATACTTAATATCACTTATTGTAATTATAATAAGAATTGAAATAAACGTAATTGCAATGACAAACTCCATACTTAATCCAAAAACAAGGTAAGAAACTAAAAATAAGAATCCCGTTATAAGTTCAAATATAGGATAACAAAAGCTAATTTTGTTTTTACAACTTTTACATTTGCCCCTTAGAAAAATAAATGAAAAAACGGGTATTAGTTCATAAAATTTAAGTTTATGATCACAGTTAGGGCAATGTGAAGGAGGAAACATTATTGATAAATTATTAGGAACTCGGTACCCTACAACGTTATAAAAGGAACCAAATACGAGTCCAAAAATGAAAATCATTGTTGCTGTAAACATTTGCATTTTTCCTCCTATAAAGCATCATACATACCATACATTGGAATGATTACCGATAATAGTATGCCACCAACTACAACTGCTAGTGAAACAATTAAAACTGGCTCTATTAAACTCTTCATCTGATTTATTATTGTACGGTGCTGTTCTTGATAATACTCTGATACTCTTTCCATCATTGGGCCTAAACGCCCCGTTTTCTCACCAGTTATTAGCATTTGGTAAGCAATGTTAGGAAAAGCCCAGTGATCTTTAAATGCTGATGAAATAGTTTCACCTTTAGCTAGATTTCTAGCAGTATCAAAGATTAATTTTTTATATATTTCATTTGCTGTTATTTTACTTAATACGTCCATTGAATCAGTAATAAAAACGTTATGGTTAATCAAATTTGCAAACGTTTTAGTAAAAATTGTAACTTCGTTATAAATAATAATATTTCCAATTACTGGTAAGTGCATTGCTACTGATTGAACTGACATTCTAAATGATTTAATGTTTTTAAACATATAGAAAAACACCAAAAACAATATGGTCAATCCTAAAATTAAATAAACTAAATAATTAGTTAAAAAACTACTTATTCCAACAACAAATTTAGTAATAGCTGGAATATCACTACCCATATCAGCATATATCTGAACAAATTGTGGTACTACCCACATTAATATAAACGTTATAACAATAGTAGCAAAAGAAAATACAATTGCTGGATACATCAATGCTGATAGCATTTGTTTTCTAGTCTTTTCTGACTCGTTATAGTAATCTACCATATCATCTAGGGTTTCAGGTAAATTACCTGTCATTTCAGCAGTTTTAATCATATTAACTAATAATCTAGGAAAAGCATCTCCTCTTTTTTCTAAAGCCAAACTAAGAACATCACCCATTGATAAATCATAATATACTGCTCGCCAAGTCCTTTTTTCATTCATGACTTTTGCTTGTCCTTCTAGTATTTTAACAGCTTCTGCTAAAGCTATACCTGATTTTAAATAGGCTGATAGCTGAGTTAAATAAAAAATCAACTTGTTCTTTTTTAATCTAAACTGTCCAATTCCAATGTTAATCGTATTTTTAGCTGGAAATATTTCGTATACTTCGTAACCTTCAGTCATTAAAAACGACTGAACATCAACTCTTGATAAAGCTTCTATTTTATTTTTTTCTAAAATACCATCAGGCCTTTTAGCAAAATATTCAAATAATAATGGTTTTTCAAACCTAGAGGTTTCCTGTTTATCAAATTGTTGTAATAGAATATCCTTTTTAACTTCTAACTCCATTTGCTTTTGTACGTTAAAAGGTAAGCTATCCCACCATTTTTTCATTTTATATGAAAAGGAGTTAGTAACATCTTTCTTTTTAACTTCTTTTTGTTCTTCCATTTCTTCATTAAAAGCTTTTAGTTTTTCTTTTTTTTCTTTTTCAATTTGTTTTTGTTCTTCAATTTTAATTTTTCGAAGTTTTTCGTTTTGTAGTTTTTGTTGTTCATTAACCCTTTTTTCTACGCTTTTCTTCGTTTTTTCCATTAAAATACCATACTCTTTTTGCTGTTTTAGAGTTCTTTGCTGAACTTTAGCTTTTTCTTCAGGAGTTTGAACTCTTTTACTATTTTCTACTTTTGGCGTATTTGAAATTAAACCAGAAAAAGAATATGGTGCAACTCCAGCTGCTGCAGGTGTTATTCTAACAACAGGGTTGGTTTTTTCTAATGGTGATGCAATAGCACCACTTGCAAGGTTATCCGATCTTTGTTTAGATATCTGTTCATCAATTACTTTTAGTTTTTCTTTTTGTTCGTCTTTTTTAGGAACAAATAATGAACTTATTCCCTTAACAAAGTATTTTATCACGTAATAAGGTGAGAATAATATTGCAATAACTCCTTTATAAACAAAAACAAATGGTAAAAGGAATGCTTCCATATAAGATACCACCTCTCTATTCTAAAAATATTATAACATAGAATTTAAAAAATTAAACCCTTTATTAAAAAAACATATATTATATTAGAGGTGATAAAAATGTACAACCAAATTCCATACATGATGCCATCAGGTGGAGCATCAACTGGTGCTTCATTACTAGGGAAAATAAACTGGGGTTCCATTCTTTCAAACACGCAAAAAACCCTTAATGTTGTTAATCAAGTAATACCATTATACTATCAGGCAAAGCCCGTGTTAAGCAATTTAAAAACGTTAGGGAAAATAGGAAAAGAATTTAACAAGATAAATACTTCTCAAGCTACTGAAAATAATTCTAATAACATAATTACTAACCTAGTTAGTAAAAATATTAATACTGAGGATGTTTCTTCAAACACCCCACAACCTAATTTTTTTCTATAACATTCTAAAAAAAGGAAATTCATTAAAGAATTTCTTTTCTTATTTGTCTTATTTTTCTAGCAAACTCAATTTTTTTTAAATGGTTTTTAATTGGAATCCTATTATAAATACTTATCGTAGTATTAAGCAACTCATCATAATATTCATAAAAAAGATCATCTTTATGATTTAAAAGCCATGGTCCAAAAAAAATTTCTTTATTTGATAATCTTTTTTTACTTTTAAAAAACTTAATTACTGTATATATAATATCATTTTCTTTTACCATACATTCTTTTACAATGCTATAGCCTAACTTCATCATCTTATTACGGACTAAATCAACCCCATTATTAGACTGAATAATTATCGTATTTGTCAATTTTTCTTTACTATCTTCAAGAATATTAATAATTTTTTGAAAACCAAGCCCTGATATAACAATAGTATTAACCTTATCATTATCATTTAATACCGTTATGCCATCACCAAGCCTTGTATCAATTACCTTATCAAGATTATAAAAAGAAATGTTTTTAGAAGCTTGTTTTAATGCACCAATTGTAACATCAGTAGCAATTGCCTTTTCAACCATTTTATTTAAAACTAAGTATATATCTAACAAGGCATGATCACAACCAACATCAATAATACTAGCATCTTTATCAATTAATTTAGCTACTGCTTCAAGACGTTTCGATATTTTTATGTTAATCACTTAAATAATCCTTTAATTTTCTTGATCTTGAAGGATGTCTTAACTTTCTTAAAGCTTTAGCTTCTATTTGCCTAATTCTTTCTCTTGTTACTCCAAACATGTTACCAACTTCTTCAAGCGTATGGCAAGTTCCACCTTTAAGCCCAAACCTTAATTTTAATACTTCCTCTTCTCTTGGTGTTAAAGTACAAAGAACATCAGAAATCTCATCTTTTAAGACCTCATTAATGGCATATTCTTCAGGGCTCATATTGCTTTCATCTTTAAGAAAGTCTCCTAAATGGGAATCATCTTCTTCTCCAATAGGAGTTTCAAGAGATAGTGGATCTTGTGATATTTTAAATATTTCACGAACTTTTTCTTCAGCTATTCCCATTTTTTTAGCAATTTCTGTTTCAGTTGGTTCACGGTTTAATTCAAGGGTTAATTGCCTTTGAATTCTTTTTAACTTGTTAATTGTTTCTACCATATGAACTGGAACCCTAATTGTTTTAGCTTGGTCCGCTATTGCTCTTGTAATTGCCTGCCTTATCCACCAAGTTGCATAAGTTGAAAATTTATATCCTTTTGATGCGTCAAACTTATCAACTGCCTTCATAAGTCCAATGTTTCCTTCTTGAATTAAATCAAGAAAAGATAAGTTTCTACCTACATATCTTTTAGCAATAGAAACAACTAACCTTAAATTAGATTCTGCTAAAATTCTTTTAGCTTCATTATCACCATCTTCTACCCTTTTAGATATTTCAAGCTCTTCTGACAAACTTAAAAGACTAATTTTACCAATTTCTTTTAAATACATTCTAACTGGATCATTTATGTTAGCATTCTTTGGTAAACTAGCACTTTCTATAATTAAAACTTCACCCTCATCAACAGCCTCATCAATATCCTCAATGTCTTCTGATATTATTTCAATGTTATTTTCATGAAAAGCGTTATATAAATCATCTAAAGAATCACTATCAAGTTCTAATCCTTTTAAAGTTTCTGCTAATTCCTCATATGTTAAGATTCCCTTTTCCTTACCTTTTTCAATCAACTCACTTTTTCTTTGCTCTAACGTCTTTATTTCTTTCATTATTCCCACTCCTTCTTTTTTAAACTAGCTAGTTTTTCAAGTAATGCTATTTTTTTTACTTGATCTTTTTCACTAGTTATTTTGTTTCTTAAATTATTTATTTCCTCTTTAATTAGCCCCGATTCAATTGTTAAGATATAATCATTAAACTCATCAATATTAAATTCCTTTGGAAGTTTTAATGAATCTATTTTTAATACTTCATTAATTAAAAGCGTATCATCTTCCAAATAAGTTATAAAATCAGTAACGTTTATATAGTTGTTATCATTATAAAACTCTAATATTTTTATAGCAATTGTTGCTAAGTTTTTATTTGATAAGTAAGACACTTTTTTTTGATAAGCCAAAACGGCCTCAACGTTATTTAGCATTTGATATATTAAGTAAATTTCCGCTTTTTTATACTTATTTTTATATTCATACTTTCTTTTATCAATTATTATTAAATCTTCACTTGGGATTTTAGTAACTAAAGATTCAATGGTTTTAACATCAACACCAGTTTCTTTAGACAACTGTTTAAGTGTGAGTTCATAAACAACCTTATCCGTAATCTTACTAAGCTCACCAGCAACTGATGATACATACTTAGATACGTCTAAATAGTCATTAAAATCAAACTTTTCTTTACTTATGCTCATCTTAAAATCAAGAGAAGTTATTGGCGCTTTTAAATGTTTTTTAAACAAGTCTAACCCTTTTTTAACAATGTAATCATCAGGGTCATAATTATCTTCAAGTCTAATGATTTTTGGATTAATACCAAGCTTTTCTAGTGCATCAACAGCACTTATTGTAGCTTTTTCGCCAGCTTTATCTCCATCAAAACATAAAATTACGTTTTTAGAAAGCCTTTTAATAAGCTGAGCATGTTCTTTTGTAATAGCAGTCCCCATCGTTGCTACTACGTTTTTTATCCCAACAGTATAAAGCCTAATAACATCCATAAAGCCTTCCACTACGATAATCGATTTCTCTTCATCAGCATCTATTTTAGCCCTGTGGTAATTATATAATATATTACCTTTTTTAAAAATTACCGACTCTTTTGAATTAACATACTTGTTTTCCAAGGAAGAATTATATATTCTACCAGAAAACCCAACAACTTGTCCATCTGAATTATGGATAGGGAACATTATCCTAGATCTAAAAACATCATATATAAAGTTGTCTTTAGTAGCACATATTCCTACTTCTATTTGATCTGAATTTTCATGTTTTTTAGATAACAATAATTTATTAACACCATTATCGTTTAATGAAAGTCCAATTTCAAAGAATTTAATTACTTCATCAGATAAGTTCCGATCACTCAAATATTTAGTAGCTTCCTTGCCATAAATAGTATTTATATTATTTTGATAATATTTATTAACAACATCAAACATTTTATAATATTTATCAAAAACATTACTTTTTTTAAAAACAACATCATTTTTAATATCTAGACTAATACTCACTTTTTTAGCAACTTTTATTACTGCTTCAACAAAGCTTATTTTTTCATAATTCATTACGAAGTGAAATACGTTTCCAGATGCTCCACAAACAAAACAAGTATATATTTGTTTTTCTGGTGATATACTCATAGAAGGATTATGATCATCGTGAAAAGGACAAACAGCAAAATAATTTCTACCTTTTTGTGATATTGGTAAATATTCGGAAATAACATCCACAATATTAACTTTTTTCTGAATATCAATAATAGTTTGATACGGTATTTTCTCCATAAAAACACGCTCCTGATATAATTATTCGCTGAAACTTTTTAAATCCCTCGTATTTTTAACTTTTAAATAAAAAAAATAACATAATATGCTATTTTTTTCAAAAAAACATGGGTTTTTATTCTTCGTCAATAATATCTTCTATTTTTGATAGTGCATCATAAAGCGAAATTTCCTCAAAAGAATCTTTTCGTCTTTCTTTTATTTCTACAATTTGATCTTTTATTTTATTACCTATTGTTATTCTAATTGGAATTCCAATTAGATCCATGTCATTAAACTTTACTCCAGCTCTTTCATCTCGATCATCCATTATTACCGAAATTCCAACTTTTTTTAGTTCATTATATATGTAATTTGCCGCATCACTTTGGGCTTCATCTTCCGTATTAACAATAACAACGCAAACTTTATATGGAGCAACGGCAATCGGCCAAATAATGCCTTTTTCATCATGACTTTGTTCTACTACTGCAGCCATACACCTTCCAATTCCAATCCCATAACAACCCATGTGAACAGGTTTTAAGTTATTTTCTTTATCAAGATAATTAAGTGCAAATATTTCCGAATACTTTGTTCCTAATTTAAAGGTGTTTCCAATTTCTACACCCTTAGCAAAAGTGGTTTTTTTACCACAAACAGGACAAACGTCTTCAGGAGTAACCTTCCTTATATCTGAAACAAAAAGATAGTTAAAATCTTCTAAATTAACGTTTTTATAATGATAGTCCGTTTTATTGGCACCTACTATAAAATTAGTCATATTCATTATTTCGTTATCAAGTATTACGGGTATTGATAAGTTTATTGGTCCAACAAAGCCAGGTATTGCTCCACATAATTCTTCTACTTTTTCACTTGTTGCTAGTTCTAAAGTTTTAGCTTTAAGTAGCTTTAATAATTTGTTCTCGTTAACCTCATGATTACCTTTTACTAATACTGCATAAAACTTATCATCAACAGCATAAATTAAAGTTTTAACAAATTTACTTACATCTTCTTCTAAAAACGCTGAAACCTCATCAATGGTTCCAACCATCGGAGTTTTAATAAGTTCCCTTGGTTTTAACTCTTCATCAGTTTTTTCAGTTAAAACCGTAGTTTTAGCAACATCACTATTACAAGCATAATCACAAAAATCACATATTACAAGAGTATCTTCACCTACGTCTGCAATTGCCTGAAACTCTTCTGATAAAAGCCCACCCATAGCGCCAGTATCAGATTTAACAATTTTATAATTAAGACCTAACCTACCAAATATTTTTTTATAAGCATTATACATTTCCATATAAGATTCATTTAATCCTGTTTCATTAAGATCAAAAGAATAAGCATCCTTCATTAAAAACTCTCTTACTCTTATAAGACCATATCTTGCCCTTGGCTCGTCTCTAAATTTTGTTTGGATTTGGTATAAACTAAAGGGTAAATCCTTATATGACTGAACCTTATTAGCAGCAGCAACTGTAAAAAGTTCTTCATGAGTTGGTCCTAAGACGTAGTTTTTATCAAACCTATCTTTTAATGAAAACATATCTTTACCAAAAGCTTCCCTTCTTCCAGAAGTAATATAAACTTCCTCTGGTATTAG
>JAVXAN010000018.1:0-5950 GCA_036660495.1 Bacilli bacterium
CTGTTATCAACATATATTAACTGACCTTCATAATTATAATAATTATTTTTTATAATTATATAATTTTTATAAGCTTTATACTCATTATTATAAGAAGTTAATTCGAGTTGTTTATACGACTCTGAAATAATAATATTATCAGAAGCTTCAGACGAGACTTTAACAAGCGGATAATCATCTTCAAATTTAACTTCACCATAGTATTCATTGTTTATTTTATTTCCTTTTTTATTTAATAGAACATATTTATTGTTTTCTTTAACTGCATAAAATATGTTTTTTTTACTTATTGAAGTAGCCATCTTAACCTTAGAAGAAGCCATGATAATATCGCTATAGATAGTTTTAGTAACTAGCTTACCATCTTTATTTATAACACCATAACCACTATCCGTTTTAATAATAGCATTTCCATATTCATCAAATTCCTTAGCTTCTAAGTAATGCTCATCACTCAGCAGTTTACCATCTTCATTAATATAATTAAACGTATCATCATTTAGTCTTACTATTGCATATCCATTTTTAAAGCTTGATTCAACTTTTTTAATGTAATCAATAGTATTTAAAACTTCACCACCTTTAACTAAGTTATAATTAGTTTTATGATTTTTGTAATTACTATAAATAAACACGTTTTCCCCATAATAAGTATTTTCTATTAATAATTTTTTTTCAAACTGTTCAAGGCTTTTGGTGCTAATAAACTCGTATGAATAATTTTTAGTTAGTGCTTTTAAAACACCAGTTTCAATTGAATCAATTGTTAAACTTGCATAATCCTCAGACTCTAATAGCACCTTATTATTTTGAACATAAAAATATTTTTTATTATTATTTTGAGTTTCATAAAATACGTTGTTTTTTTCTGCTGTGACTAAATTTAAAGTTGGTTTAGAAACTTCAGTTCCATCATTAAGATTAATTACAACCGAAGATGAATTCACTTTTACAACAGCATATCTTTCGTACTTGTTACTACTAACTTCTGATGGAAAAACTTCAATTATTTTATTATCCTTATTTGTTGTTTTTACGGTGTAAACTTCTTTACCCATTTCATTAATAATACCAACAACGTCATTTCTTGTAAAAGAATAACCCTTACCAACGTATGAAATATTATCGTATTTAAATGGTACTAGAGTTTTTAAAGTTGAAGTTAGAACACCATATTTCAAACCACTTTTTGTTGCTTTAGAAGCAATTATGTTGCTTTCTGCACGATAAATAGAAAAATAAGTTCCAGTTGGAACAACTTCTTTTCCACCCTTATCAATTATAAGTGGGAGGTTAGAAGTATTCTTTACAATCGCATAATCTTTAATAAAATTTTCACCATACGTATACTTTGGACTTATTAATTTTTCGCCATTTAAATCAATGTAACCATATTTATCATTTTGTACGATTCTAATTGGCTTATTATCTGCTGCATAAATCTTTAAACCACTTAAAACGCTTCCGGTATTTGCAACAAAAAGTTCAAAAATTGCTAACATAAAAATTATTGTATACACCATTGCTTTATGAACAAGTTTTTTGGTTTTAACGTTTTTAATGTTAAAATCCTTAATTGAAGGTTTATACGTAATGATTTCTTTGTTATTAGCATCAATTTCAGTAATAGTTTCACTATTACTAGCTTTTTCATCTACTAATTTTTTAAACTCATCAGATTTAGAAGGGGCATGATCAGGTAAAATGGTAAAGTCTAACATTTCATCTATTTCATTAGCAACTTTTTCATCAGCTTCAAAATCTAGATATTCTTCATCTTCTTTTAAAACAAAGTTATCATTTTTCACGCTACCACCCCCTTATAATTATTTACTACTTTTATTTTATAATAAATAATCTAAAAACACAATCAAAAAACGTTGAACTGTAAAAGAAAAGAATAAGTAATAAACTTATTCTTTAAATTCAAATATTAAATCCATTATCTGAATTTTATCACCATATTTTGCACCCATTTCAACTAACTTCTGATCTATTCCCATGTTGCGTAGTTTTCTTGCAAACCTGATAGCACCCTCATCAGTAAATTTAGTCATTTTAAATAATTTTTCTACTTCTTTTCCTTTTATTACGTAAATATCATTATCTCTATTAATTGTATAAGGTTGTTCTTTCTTAAATTTATATAAAACGTGTGATTCAAAAGCTTCTTCTTCAAATAATGGTTTAGCTTCTTCTTTATCTAAAACGTCTGCTATTGCAATTAAAGCTTTATCCAAACCTTTTGCATTTATAGCACTTATTTCATAAACTGGTAAATTATATTTTTCTTTAAACCTTTTTAAATTTTCTTCAGCTTCTGGTAAATCCATCTTATTTGCTAAAATAATTTGTGGTTTCTTTATTAAGCTCTTGTTAAAATCTGCTAGCTCTTTGTTTATAACTTCATAATCATCTAACGGATCACGCATCTCACATCCACTCATATCAATAATATGAGCAATAACCTTAGTCCTTTCAACGTGTTTTAAAAACTTATCACCAAGGCCTTCACCCAATGCTGCTCCTTCTATTAAACCAGGTAAATCTGCTGCAACAAAAGTCCTACCATCAATTACCCTTACCACTCCTAAATTTGGTGATAAAGTTGTAAAATGATATGCTGCTATTTTAGGCTTTGATGCTGATATTTTTGACAAGGTTGTTGATTTACCAACACTTGGTAATCCAACAAAACCAACATCTGCTAAGAGTCTAAGTTCAACTTTTAAGTTTCTTTCTTCTCCAGGTTCCCCGTGTTCTGAAAAATCCGGAGCTGGATTACTAGCCGTTGCAAAAGCGGTATTTCCCCTACCACCACGACCACCTGTTGCAACAACAACCTCATCATTTTCATTAGTTAAATCAGCTATTAAAAAACCAGTATCTAAATCTTTAATTGTAGTTCCTGCAGGAACCTTAATAATAACGTCTTCAGCCCCTTTTCCGTTTTTGTTTTTTCCAGAACCATTTGTACCCTTTGATGCTTTAATAAGCCTATTGTACCTTAAATCAAGTAAGGTTCTAAGCCCTAAATCAACTTTAAAAATAATGTTTCCACCATGCCCACCATTTCCACCATTTGGACCACCAAGCGGAATGTATTTTTCTCTTCTAAAAGCAGTACAACCGTCGCCACCAGTTCCCGCTTTTACCTTTACAATAATTTCATCAACAAACATAAAACCCCTCTTTTCTTTTAAAGATATTACATATTATAACACAAATAAAAAAATTCTACTATTGTAGAATTATTTTTCTAAATAAACGCTTGCTTTTTTATCTTCTCTACCCTTACGTTCGAAACGAACATAACCTGTGATAAGTGAAAATAACGTATGATCTTTTCCCATTCCAACGTTTGTTCCAGGATAAATTTTAGTTCCTCTTTGACGATAAATTATTGATCCAGCGTTAATTAATTCGCCATCAGCAGCTTTAGCACCTAGCCTTCTACCTGCAGAATCACGTCCATTTTGAGTTGAACTTTGACCTTTTTTATGGGCGAATAATTGAATGTTCAATTTTAACATTAAAAGCACCTCCCTATTCTATAATTTTAACGTTTTTTTTATATTCGTTTGATAATTCTTTTAACATTTCAAACATGTTAATAAGAATTTTATTAACAATTTCGTCTTTTTTAATAACCCTAATATTAACGTTACCATCTATCTGTTTTACTTCTACCACTTTACTATCAAACTTATCTATTAAGTTTACACTTGTAATAACAATAGAACTAACTGATGAACAAACAATATCTTTACCATACTCATCATAATTAGCATGACCTGAAACGTTTATTTCTTCAACGAAATTGTCATTAAATTTAATTTTAATTTTTATCATAAACACCTCTAAGCGTTAATTTTTTTAATAACTAACTTAGTATATGGCTGACGATGTCCTTGCTTTTTATGTGAACTTTTCTTTGGTAAATATTTAAATATAATTATTTTCTTTTGTTTACCGTGTTTCACTACTTCAGCTTCAACCGTAGCACCTTTTATGAATGGACGACCAATTTTATCATTAGCCATTAGCACTTTGTCAAAAACGTATTTTTGACCAGCTTCTACGTCTAATTTCTCAACGTAAATTTCTTCTCCAACTTCAACTAGGTACTGCTTTCCACCAGTTTCAATAACTGCTTTCATAGATATTTCCTCCTTTTTTAAACTTAGACTCACCATTAAGGTACATACTTGTTTCTTTTAAACCTTTTCTGGGTGGTTGCAGACAAGAAGTCATACAAACGTTACAATTTTATCATATATATATATATTAGTCAAACCTTTTCTTTAAAACTTCCCTTTCACTATGGTACCTATTAACATCATAAAAGTAATTACTAGTTTGTCTTTTCATTTTTTTTAAATTACTGTTTTTAACATACTTGTTTCTTTTAAATTTTTTTGGATATAAATACCGTTCTAAAATAAATTTGTTATATAAATATGGAATATCACTTACGTATTTTATTAATGAATCAATTAAAAAGAATAGAATCATGAAGTTGCTACACTGAACTTGATTAGTACATAAACAAAAAATGAATGATAACAATAAAAATAGTCCAGATATAAAAGAACTGATATATAAAGATTTGTTATAAGAAACAAATTTATTTAATATAATGCTTAAAATTTTTGAACCATCAAGTGGAATTATTGGAAGTAGGTTAAAAATTAAAATAGCATAATGATACTTCTTAATAATTAAATATAACTCATCATTAATTAATTCCTTACTCAATAATAATGTGCATATTACAAAAAATATAATTTGAAAAACAATCCCACTTATTGAAATTAAAAACTCCTCAAAAAAAGGCTTATCAATGATTTCATCATAAACAATGTAACCACCACATATTCCAAGTTTTACACTTTTTATTTTCCATCTTAATATCAATGAAATAATAACGTGTCCCATCTCATGAATTATTATAACTAGAAAAAAACAAATGATATCTTTAAATAAGCCAGAAATTAATGATAAAAAAATAAGTAAAACAAAAAAGAAAGATATTTCTACCTTTTTATAAATACTTTTCATATGATAAATACTTTCCAGCTTTTTTAAAAACCAAATATAGTTTTTTTTCGCAATTACCAACGTACTGACCTTTTTCAACATAATCATATAAAGCTACATTTACCTGAGATAAGTTACCATAAGTTATTTCTAAGCCACTTTTATCTTGAATTTTAACTATTTTACCATAAACTTCATCATCCATAATTGCAATGACTATTCCTCCTTTAACAAAAGGTATTAAAAAGTTAGACGAAACTTCAAGACTAAAACCATCATTATACTTTTCAATTTGTTCATATTCAATTTTTTCGTTAAAAACAACTTTTGTATCCTTTTTAAACGCCCCTTTAAAAGGAATTAAATCGCCAAGATAATCACTATAAACACTATATATTTTAGCAAACGAAAGGGTGTTTTGATAAACAATTTTTTTAAATTTTACCTTATTTTCATGACATTGCCTTATATATATTAAGGATCCTAAAAACAATATTGCCATAATTAAAATTTTTATGGCAAAAAAGAAAAACAATTTATAAAAACGACTTTTTGTTTCTTTATTATCTTCAATTTTCACTTTGTTTTTCATATGCTTTTTAAATTCTTCCTTAGTTTCTTGCATTTTAATCACCTAATTAAAAATATGATTTTTTATTTTTGGTATTACAAAACACTCTTTTTATTCCAATAAACAACAAATAAAATAAAGAAAAATAAACTGTGTTAATAGCAAGTGATGTTAATAAAACGCTTGAAACTTCGCTAATATTAAAGTGATTAACTACTGATGTGTATAATAGCATCGTAATAATATAAATAAAAATTGTAAAATAATAAATGATCAAATTTTTAAAATAATTATTTCTATTATTGCAAGTAATGAATAAACTTATTAATCCAAAAATTA
>JAVXAN010000018.1:5960-18931 GCA_036660495.1 Bacilli bacterium
ACATATCAGTATAAATTAAATCATATATAAATCCAAAGATAAATGCTATTAAAACCATTATATTCCTCGAAATTTTATTGCTACTAATAACAAGTGCTGCAATCATAAAAAACGGTATAAATCCCATTATTAAATTAGTTAGTATCCCTTCTAAAAGCAATGATAAAATCATTAATATAATCGTACTAATCATTCTTATTATCCATTAAAACACTAACGTATGTTAGATTATTAAAATCAACATCAGACTTTACATATACTTTTTTTGAAAGGCCATAATTAGTTACTTCTTCCTTTACAACTTTACCAACATAAATCCCACCATATTTTTCATTATTAAATCCAGAAGTTACAACCGTTGTTCCTAATTCGATTTTTTCTTTATCAACTACTTCCGTAATAATAAACAAATTATTTTTACTATCATAATTACTAAGTATTCCTGCAATATTATTGTTCTTATTTTGAATTATAACTGATATTTCTTTATTATTAACCATTGTTATTAATTTTACACTACTATATGTTTTTGACGTTTTTTCAACAAAACCAATTAAACCATTATTATTTATAACTGGCATATTAATCATTATATTATTACTTTTTCCTTTATTAATCCCAACTTTTTCATACCAGGTTTTTGAAAGATGATTTATTACTTTTGCATTTACTAAATTTGAATTTTCTTTATCTAAATTAAGGCTCTTTCTTAACTCATTATTTTCATATTCTAAATACTTTACTTTTGCATTAACAAAAGCCTTATTTTCATCATCTTTAGTATAAATGCTTTCACTAATAAACGAGGTAATCTTTAAAACAGTATCTTTAACCAACTTTTCTGACATAAAATATTTTCGTTCAAATAAAAGTAAAAAAGAACATATAAAAAACAAAAAAATTAAAATTACCATTATTATTACAACACTTCTTTTTCTTTTTGAGTTATAATTTATTTTTTTCATAAACATTACCTTTCAAGTGCTTTATTTTCATAAAAGCTATAATAATTATTATTACCAATTATTATATGATCTATTACTGGAATTCCTTGAAGAATTCCAATTGAACGCAACATTTTAGTAACATTAATATCATCTTCAGACGGAATTACGTTTCCTGAGGGGTGGTTATGGACACAAATAATTGATGCCGCACTTGATAAATAAGCTGCTTTAAATATTTCTCTAGGATGAATTAAGCTTTTATTTAAAGTCCCCTTAAATAGAAGTTTTTTATCAATTAGACGTTTATTCTGATCTAAGTAAAGACAAAAAAAACATTCTTGCTCTTCTCCACTAAAAACACTTTTAAAATAATTAAATATTTTAATACTACTGTTAAACTTTAAATTATTATCTAGTTCCTTCTCATAATATACTCTTCTTCCTAATTCAATAGCAGCTAAAAGTTCAATAGCTTTAACAGCTCCAATACCATTAATGTTAATTAAATTACCCAAAGTTACCTTTTTTAACCCACTAACGTCTTTAGCCATTTTTAAAACCTCACCAGCCAAATACTTAGCTGAACACTCTTTAGTACCGGTTTTTAATATTATTGCTACTAAATCCTCAGTTGAAAGATTTTTAGCACCATATTTAACTAATCTTTCTCTAGGTCGTTCATTAATTGGTACTTCTCTTATCATAACGTTACTCACTTTGCACCACCAATTCTTCATACTTATTAATAACTTGTTTTTCGATAATTAGAATACTGTTTTTATCATCAGTTACATCAAGTAGTTTTTCGTACTCTTTTAAACATTCCATAAAAGCCTCATTATCAATTGATACTTTTTCTAAAGTAACATTGTTATAAATTCTAGCGACCTTATTAGCATTGTTTTTATTTAAAACCACTCCAACATACGCACTAACGCTCTTATCTTTTTCAATATACATATACTTGTTTACTTCAATAATTTTTGCTTTCATTTCATCAACACTTGCATATGTACCATACTTTATCATGTATACATTCATAGTTGCTGATGCTTTTACTACGTCTTTATTTTCATACTTATCAAAAGTTAATTTACCTAGAGCTAATCCAGATATCACTGCTAAAAACATCCATATTAAGTTTTTCTTCATTTTATCACCATTTACATAATAGGATAAAAACTTTAATTTTTATGTCGAAAAAAAAGAAGAAGTAACTTTTATTTAGTTAAATCTTCTTTTATCTTATTATCTGCATCAAAATATCTAACCTTTCGATTATACTGATACAATTCTTGATTAAAATTTGACGCTATTTTATATTCTTCATATTGCTTTTTAATTTTTTCGGAATCTTCATCATTACTATTTAATATAACAACCCGATTTCTATCCCACCAAGAATTCATTTTAGAACCATTTTTAAATAAAAAAGTAGTATTGTGTTTAAACTTATCAATATTTGTTTCATTTCTAAACTCAGACTTAAATTCGTTAAACCTAATTACAGAATTTAAATGGTTTAAAGTGAATTTTTTGGTTTTAAAAAGCTTATACTGATTTTTAAGTTCATCGTATTTTTCATCATCACTAGTAATAATTCTTACAGAATTTTCTTTCCACCAATTACTAAGTTTAGAATTATCACTAAAAACAAACTTATTGTTTTTAGACTGTGAAAATTTAAATAAATTAGGGCAATCCAAAAACTCTTTTTCCTTACCTGTTAGCTTTAATGCGATAGCTGTATACTGATTATATTGTTTTTTTAGCTTATCGCTTATTTTATCATTTCTGCTGAAAATCGCTTCTTTAAAAACGTTAAACCACTTTCCCATTAACGTTAAATCTTCAAAATAAAGAGTAGATTCACTGTTAAACTTATCTAAGTTTTCTTCTATGCAAAAACGTCTTAACTTTTGATTATAATTTTCATTTAAATTCAAAGTGTTTTTATTAATAAATATATTATACTGCTTTTTAATCATTAAATTATTAAGTGCTAATGCCTTATTATGATTAAACCATAAAGACATGCTTGTTCCATCATTAAAATTCATGATGGTTTTTTTATCAAACTTATCTATACTTTGCTCATTTGCAAACTCGTTTATTTTATCTAGATCAGCATTAATTAAATATAAAGAGTCATCTTTCTTATTATACTGTTCAAATTGATTAAGAACTTCTTTTGATACTTGAGAACCACAATTTTTTATTAAATCTTTTGTTCTATAAAACCACGTACTCATTTTTGACCCATCTTCAAAAGAAAGTTTACTTTTTGGATTAAACTTTTCCATGTTTTCTTCTTTTTCAAAAACGCAAAGCTTTTTAATAGTATTAATATTCATAATAGAATTTCCCCCACTTTATCAATTTTCCTTATAATACTCTAAATATTTCTTTTGTCAATGTAAATAAAATATCTTTACAGTTTATATTAAATTATCTCTTTCAAACACTTTAGCCGTTTCTTTTGTATACACAACTACCTTCGCCTTACTTACAATTTTACAAAAACATAATCCTGATATAACAATATCTTTATTACTAGATAAATTAAATTCATGTTTTTTCAAATTTCTTAAATGATCATTAGTATTTAAATTAATTCTTCTAGCCTCAATATCATTTGATATATACAAAGTAAAACTATTGTTTATATCGCTTAGGTAATCAATTCTGGCATAATTTCCAATTATTATAGATTGGTTAGGCTTCATTTGGAAAGTTCTTGGCTTTATTTCAGACTTTGGAGATATAGTTTTAACGGTTTTTGCCGTTTCCCCAATTAAATAGTTATCATTTGTTACTAAACCAGGTGTATCTATTAAAGTAACATCATCGTTTAATTTTACCTTGATGATGTCAAGGGTTGTAGCTGGCAAATGACTAGTAGTAATAAATGGTTTTTTATCTGAATATGACTTAACAAGTTGATTAATTAAAGTCGATTTACCGGCATTAGTATTGCCTACTAAATACACATTATCATCAGTTTTATGTTTCATGATTTTATTCATTAATTCATCAAGATGATAATTTTTTAATGAACTAACAAAAATAATATCTACTACATTTAAGTTATAATTATTTTCTACATAAAGAAGAAGCTTATTTTCTTTTACTGATTTAGGCAACAAATCACCCTTAGTAATAACTAGAATAATCTTTCCAGTAAAATCATTTAATTGCTTTAGACTATCATCAAGACAAAAAATATCACATAAAAATAGTACTAAACTTTCAGTTTTCTTAACTTCACTAAAGATTTTTTCATACTCTTTATAATCTTTATCAACCAAAACGTAATCACCATAATTTTTAATTCGAAAACACCTTTTACATAGTTTTAAGCACTCAAAATCAATATCATCTTCAGTATATCCTTCTTTATTAACATCATTGTTTTGAAAAGTTGCCCCGCAACCTATACATTTTTTAGTCATAATATTTCCCTTTAATAAATAAATTTTGACATTTAAACTTCTTAAAGATAAAGTTTTCAAGTTTCCTATTTATCCATGTTTCTTTCTCATCAATTTCACTAATTGGATTAACTAAAATGGTAGTAATGCCAAAATTATTACCACCTTTTATATCGGTTAACAACTGATCTCCGATCGCTGCTATTTCATCTTTTTTAAATTTATGCTTTTTTGCAATTATTCGATATTTAAAACTTAATGGTTTAAGTGCTACGCAAGCACAATCAACATCATAAAAATCTGCAAAAGAATGAATTCTTTTTGGAAAATTATTTGAAAATATTATTATTTTAAAATCTTTTTTTAGCTTTTCAAATAAAATCTTCGTTTTTTTACAATAAACTGATTCTTTAGCTGGAGAAATAGTATTATCTAAATCAAATAATAAGCAACGTATTTTGTTTTTTCTAAGCTTATCATAATTAATAGTGAAAATGCTTTCTTGATACATAGTTGGTAAATAATTTCTAATCATTTGTTTCTCCCTTTTCACGTTTTTTTCGATTCTTTTCTTCATATTCTTCTTGATTCATTAAATACTTATATTTTTCTTCATACTCATTACAATTAATAAAATCATCATTTAACTTTACACATTTTAATGAAAACTTTATAGCAATAAAGAAAAGTGCGACCATTATTCCAAGTAATGGCAAAGTACCGATTGCAAACACTTGGAAAAAATTATTATAATTAAAGTTAAAGTTGCCTAATAAGCTCATTAAACAGTTAAACGTCCCATGAATAAATGATGGTATGATTATTGCTAAAATAAAGTTAAAATATTTGTTTTTTCTATCCTTTGCAAAGTTTCCAATGGAGATAAAATACCCAATAACTACTCCACAAATTACGTGAAGTGGAATAGTAGTAAAATCCCTCATTATTGCTAGGCTAACACCACTATTAAACGTACTTTCCGAAAAAGCGTACATAATGTTTTCTATTCCTGCAAAAGAAAGTGCAATTAACACCATGTATACAAGTCCATCATAAATATCATCATAGTGTTTATTATCAAATATAAATAAGTAAAATATCACTATTTTTGATATTTCTTCAATTGCTGCCCAAACATATGTTAACACTATGTTATTGCTAAAATAAGGCATTACAAGTCCTTCAAAATACTTAGCAAGAGCAATAGTTAAAACGCCAGACAACAAACAAATTATAATGTTTTTACTAGGTTCTTTGCTTTTTCTATCCGTAAATAAAACAAATAAAATAAGGCCAATAGTTGGAATAAGTGAAAAAAGCAAAACCGTTAACCTCTCATAAAAAAAATAATAGTTATTAAATAAATTAAAATCAAAACTAATGTTTACCATACGTACACTCCCTATTTATAAAAAAACAGTTTTAAATTAACAATGCTGTTTGTATTACTTACTTCTTTAATTATGTTATATAAATAAACGTTATATACGATATATTTTTTATCATCTTTAACATAAGCTTTTTGACTGTTAACAATTAATGGCTTTTCTTTTTTACAAATATTTCTATATGAAACAAGCGCTATTAAGGTGTTAATAACAAATAAAAGAACTACTACTATAATAATTAAGTAACTTATCTTTTTGTCCTTCATAACTATGCTCCTATATCATTTTTATTATAACATAAATACCATTAATTTTGACATATAATTTATTGGGATGTGATTTTGTGATTTTTAGTATAATTACAGAAATATTAAAAGGAATCTTAGTAGGTACTGGTAGTTATGGGAGTAAAACCTTTCCTGATCCGCTTACTAAGGAAGAAGAAGAATTATACATTAAAAGAATGTTGGAAAAAGATGATGGGGCTAGAAATAAGCTTATTGAACATAATTTAAGGTTAGTGGCCCACATTGTTAAAAAATATGATAACGGTAAAGAAGACCTTGATGACTTAATAAGTATAGGCACCATCGGTTTAATAAAAGGTATTGATACCTTTTCTAATAAAAACGGTGCAAGGCTTACTACGTATGCTGCTAGGTGTGTAGAAAATGAGATACTAATGTTTTTTAGGAGTGATAAAAAGAATCAAAAAAACATTAGTATTAATGAATCGGTTGGATTTGATAAAGAAGGAAATGAAATATCTTTTTTAGACATTTTAAAAACTCCAAATCCAGATTATATTGGTGACATTGAATTACAAGACAATATAAAGTTATTATATAAATTTATTGGTATTTTAACTCCTAGAGAAAAAGAAATAATAACCAAAAGGTATGGTTTATATAATCAAGCAGAAAAAACCCAAAAAGAGATTGCAAAAGATTTTAGTATTAGTAGGAGTTATGTATCTAGAATAGAAAAAAGAGCATTAACTAAAATACTCCGTGAATTTATTAGAAATAATAAAAACTAATTATTTTTTAGCCACATAAATTATTGCTCCTATTAAGCCAAATATTGACACAGAAAGAGTCATAATTATTAAAGGATTTCTATCAAAAGGTGACGATAAATGTTTCTTTGAGGTAGTAGTCTTTTTTATTTCACCTTTTACAATTTCTAAAATATATTCTTTCTTACTTTTATCAGGTGCCGTAACAATAATTTTTACTTTAGAACCATCTTCTAAATTTTCGTTTCCTTTTATTTCAACTGTTGACTTTTCATCAGTAGTAAAATATAAAAGCGTTAGTACGTTAAACTTTTTATCAAGTTTTATTATATAACGATACTTATTATCAATCAACATAAACTTAGGAACTTCAGCAATTGTTAAGCTTTTTAAAGTAGCATTAGTATTTAATTTTTCTCTTGTTACATTAATAAGATACTGTCTTACTTCTCCATTTTCAGCAGTTACTGAAATCGATATTTTATTTACTTCTTCAGGTTTTAACGCTGTTTGTCCATCTCCTAAAACTAATACTTTAGCATTTGGATCATCTAAAATAGCAGCAACACTAACACTTTCAACACTTCCATCAACCGTAGCACTATATTCATATATTTCACTGTTAAACTCTGGTGATAAAGCAATTTGATTTCCTAATGGATCATTAAGACCTAATGACTTTAACTTATTATTATTTGATAGTGGTTTTATCGTAGTAACATTGTTTTGAGTAGTAGTTTCAGCACTTGTCTTACTAGTAGTTGCTGGCTTTTGCGTCGTAGTAATTACCGGATTTGCTACAACTATGTTAGCCGTAGCATCATTTACATTAGGGTTATTAGAAAAAAACTTTACTGTTGTATTTCCTTCTTTTATTCCCTTAAACTTAATTGTTATTATCGTTCCGTTTTGTTTAACAGAAAACTTATTATCTATTGGCTTTACTGGTGTAGAACTTTCAACCATTATTATAGTACGATCATAGTCTAATCCTGATGATAATACAGCACTATCCGTATAACCGTTTAAAGCAATTGTAAGGGTAACATAACCATTAACCTTTATTGTTTGTGAAGAAGGCGTTATGGTAAATGAAGCAGCGTCTACCTTTATTATAAACATAAGCATAACACTAAAAAACACCATTAAATATTTTAAACTCTTTCTCATTAAAAGCACCCCTTATTCTAATAATAATTTTAATATAAAAAGTTAAATAAGTCAATCAAAGAAAAAAGCTTATTAAGCTTTTTCTATGTCTAATTTTACCTTTATATTATTTAAATCATAAACATTATCTAAATTATTATTTTTTACTATTACAATACTTAGTGTTTCAGATTTAATCATTTTTTCAAATGATAATACAATTCTATCAAAATTATCATCTGCATCATAATAAAGTTTTATTCTATCAGCTACATCAAAGTTTTTTTCTTTCCTTAAGTTTTGTACTTTAGAAATAAGTTCTCTGGTAACTCCTTCATCAATTAACGCTTCATTAAGAGTTGTATTTAAAATAATAAACGTACTATTTCCATTTGTAACATTATATCCTTCTTTAGCATTAATCCTAATATCAACCATAGTATTATCTATTTCATAGTTAACATCATCAACTTTTATTTTTACTTTATTACCCGATTCAATTAACAATATGGTTTCATTTGATAAACTCTTTAATGATTCTTGATATAATTTTATCTTAGAACCAAAAACAGGACCAGCAACCTTAAAATTAGGTTTTACTTCATAATTCATATAAGTAGTTAATTCATCAATATAGGTTATATTCTTAACGTTTAATTCTTCTTTAATTAACGTTTCTAAATCTCCAATTATTTTTTTATTTTTTGAGTCTATTAGAATTTCCATAACAGGCTGTCTAACCTTGATTTTAACCTCTTCACGAGCATTTCTACCCAAACTTATAATAGTCCTTACTAAATCCATTTTTTTCTCTAAAGCATCATCTAATAAAGTATCGTTAGCTTTAGGAAAATCACACAAATGAACTGACTCTTCTGCAGTTAAAGCTTGATAAACTTCTTCAGCCGTAAAAGATGCTATTGGAGCGATCATCTTACATATACCTTCTAGCACTTCATAAGTAGTTTTATAAACCGACTTTTTACTATTATCTAAGTTACTTGCCCAAAACCTTCTACGGTTTCTTCTTATATACCAATTAGATAAATCATCATTTACAAAATCAGTTATACTTCTTACTACTTTAGTTAAATCATATTCAGAATACGCCTTTGTAACATAAATAAGCAAGCTGTTATATTTAGAAAGTAACCATCTATCAATTTCTTCCCTTTTTTCATAAGATGCTTCAAATTTTTTTGGATCAACATTATCAGTATTAGCATAAAGAGCAAAAAAGCCATAAGTATTTTTAAAAGTATTAAAAAACTTAGAATAAACTTCTTTTAAGCCCTCTTCATCAAACTTAATTGGTGTCCATACTGGAGATACATAAGGTAAATACCACCTTATCGTATCAGCACCATAAGACTCCATTAACTTAAAAGGATCTATTGCATTACCTCTTGATTTATGCATTTTTTGACCGTTTTTATCTAACAGTAAATCATTAACAAGAACGTTTTTATAAGGACTAACACCCTTAACAAAAGTTGCTATTACAAGAAGTGAATAAAACCAACCTCTTGTCTGATCTATTCCTTCTGCAATAAAGTCAGCTGGAAACTGTTCATCAAAAATTTTTTTATTTTCAAACGGATAATGGTACTGAGCAAAAGGCATTGATCCAGAATCAAACCAACAATCAATTACATCTTTAACCCTATTCATTGTCTTACCACATTTATCACACTTTATATGAATATCATCTACGTATGGACGATGAAGTTCAACATTATCATCAATTTTTTCAATAGCTTTTTCAATTAATTCTTTTTTTGACCCAATCATGTGAGTATGGCCGCATGAACACGTCCATAAAGGAAGTGGGGTCCCCCAATATCTTTGCCTTGATATTGCCCAGTCATTTAAACTTTCAAGCCAGTTACCAAACCTTTTTTCTCCTACATAATCAGGATACCAATTAACCGTTTTATTATTTTCAATTATTTTTTCTTTTAGCTTAGTAACTTCTAAGTAGTAACTAGGTTTTGAATAATATAAAAGTGGCGTATCACACCTCCAGCAGTGAGGATAATTATGAAGCATTTTCTGCTTTTTAAATAGTTTATCATTTTCTTTTAAATATTTTATAACCTCTAAATCAGCATCAAATACCTTCATACCTTTCCACAAACCTTCAGTATAGCATCCATCTTCTCCTACTGGGTTTAAGTAAGGTAAGTTATATTTTTTAGCAACAGAAGAATCATCTGCACCAAAGGCTGGCGCAATATGAACAATTCCGGTTCCATCTTCCATCGTTACGTAAGTATCACAAGTAACAAAAAAACCTTTTTTATCAATTTTTAAAGATGGAATTAATTGTTCATATTCCACGTATTCCAAGTCTTTACCATCATATTCATTAATAATTTCGTAATCATCGCCAAGCACTTTATTAGCAAGTGCTGATGCTATAATAAACTTAAACCCTTTTGATAATACTTTAACATACTTTTCATTTGGGTTAACGCATAAAGCAACGTTTGCAATTAAAGTCCAAGGGGTTGTTGTCCAAACTAAAAAATAACAATCCTCACTTTTCATTTTCATTGGAACAATAACCGTATTAGCAGAAATCTCCTTATAGTTTTGAGCAACCTCGTGACTTGCAAGACCAGTTCCACACCTACAGCAAAAAGGTAACACTTTATATCCTTCATAAAACAATCCTTCATCAAAGAACTTTTTTAAGATCCACCATTCTGTTTCAATATAATCGTTTTTATAAGTAATATAACTGTTTTTTTGATCAATAAACTGCCCCATATTATCTGTTAATCGTCCAAAAGACTCTTCATTTACCCAAACTGCTTCACGACACTTTTGATTGAATTTCTCAATTCCAAATTTTTCTATATCCTTTTTACCAGTAAATCCCATTTCTTTTTCAACTTGAACTTCAACAGGCAAACCATGAGTATCCCAACCAATCTTTCTAATAACCCTTTTCCCATTCATTGTTTGGTATTTACAAAAAGCATCTTTTAAAAACTTAGCAAGCATATGATGAACCCCTGGCATTCCGTTTGCCGTAGCCGGCCCATCATAAAAAACAAAATTTTCACTATTTTTTCTATTATCAATTGTTTTTTGCAATAAATCTTCTTCTTTCCAAACCTTTAAAATCTTTTGTTCTATGTTAAAAGCGTTTCCTTTTTCTAATTCTTTAAAAATTTTACTCATTATCTTTTCTCCCTTACTTCTTTGTAATAGCTTTTTAGCTCATTTATACTACGAGCAACATACATAAAATCGTGTATATTTTCATCAAAGAACTTACCATTAGCATGATTTTCAAAAACCTTTATAACGTCATCATAAAAGCCATCAATATTTAAAAGAATTATATCAAGGTTAGATCCATCAGTTCTTTTGGACTCAAGAGCCATAAAAAGCTCATTTAAAGTCCCAAGGGAACCTGGGAAAACTATAAATAATTCCGTTTTATTAAGAAAATAGTTAATCCTATCATTAACACTTTCTGCTATAAAAACCTTTTTATCTTCTTTAGCTATTTCACTTTGATACTTTTTAGTTATAACTATGTTAGGTTCTATATTATTTTTTCTAACATAATTAGCAATAAAGCCCATTATTCCAATTTTTCCACCAACAAATACTTCATCTTTGGTTTCAATAAGTAAGTTACTTACTTCTTTAGCATACTGATAAAATTTTTCATCAATATTATCTTTTGATGAACATGCTATAAATACATTCATAATTTCCTCCTATAAATAAAAAAACCATCCTAATAAAAGGACGATTAATAACCGTGGTACCACCTTAATTCATACTATTCGTATGCAACTTTAGTTCGCTATAACGTGCGATAAACGTTTTATCCTAATATCAGATGAAAGCATCAGAAGTGATACATATTATAATTCATTACCCTGATTTCACCATGCCAGGTTCTCTTTTAAAGTTTTATAATATCGTCTTCGTCAATTGCTTTAATTAAACATGATTAATATTTTAACATATTTTTACAAATAATCAAGTATTAAAAATCTTCGGTAATATTTTTATTTTTTCTAGAAGCCCCAGTTTCTTGCTCTTCGGTCATTTTTCCTTGAATACAAATATTCTTTGGTGTACACAAAAATATACCATCACCAAGTTTTTGCATTGAACCACCTATTGCGTATAAAGTACCACTAACAAAATCAATAATTCTTTTTCCTTGATCTGGAGTAACTCTCTTCAAATTAATTACTACTGTATTTCGTTTTTTTAAATAATCTGTTATTTGTTGTGATTCTGAATATGCCCTAGGCTCTAAAAGAATCATTTTGCTTCCTTCTGCCGTTTCTTCCCTCGTAGCTTCTTCTACGCTTAACGTGTAATATCCATCTTCACTTGTAACATCGCTTCCGCCTGAAAGTATTTTCTTTATATTAAAAGCCATTTTTATTCCTCCTGTTATTCTAAGCTATTTTATATACTTCATTTTACCATATAATAATAAAAAAAGAAATATAAATAATAAAACTTAACAAACTATTTTTAGACAAAATAAGTAGAAGTCTGCTTTTAAGATAATAGAAACTCAACTAATACTGGTCCTAATATTATTAAAAAAATTAAAGGTATAAAGAATAATACTGAAAACACGCTTATTTTATTAGGAATTTTATTTATTTGTTCTTTAATATCCATAAGCTGTTTATCTTTCAAAAAATCAAGCTGATTATACATTGTTTCAATAATACTGTTACCAAATAAATTAGATTGTTCCATGTTTAATATGATGTTATTTACCGCCATACTAGGAATTCGATAACTCATAACAGCTAAACTCTCTGTTAATGATTTACCAAAGTTTATTTGTTTTAATGTTTCCTTAAACTCTCTTGATATTTCAGTATCAATGTACTTACAAGCCATTTTTATAGCATTTTCCAAATTTCTTCCAGACTCTAAAGCTAAGGTAAGAACCTCAAAATAATAATATGCTTCATTATCGAGTTTACGTTCCCTTTTCTTCAGTGGTCTATCAATCATAAAATATTGAACTAAATAATACCAA
>JAVXAN010000019.1:0-6781 GCA_036660495.1 Bacilli bacterium
TAGAATTAATTGTAACAGTAGGTTTAACAATAACTATTTTAGCAGTTGGAATTACAAGTTATATTACTATTAGTGATAAGCAATTAGAACAGTCTTATAAGATGGTATCATCTGAAATAACTACGGCAGGAGCACAGTATCTTAACTCAAATAAATACTTACTTGAGATGTTAGAACAAGACCAAATTCTTACGGTTCCTCTTGGTACTTTAGTTAATGAGGATTATTTAAATGTAGTAATAAATCCAATTACAAAAAAAGAGTTTGATGCATGCTCGCTAGTTCTTATTACTAAAAAAGAAAATGGTATGCTTGATTATAAGTTTATTGAAGAAAAACCAGATGATAAAAACGATTGTGGTACGGTTTATACAAGACCATCAACTACCACCAAAAAAAACACAACAATAACAACTACAGTTGCAGGAGCACCTTCAATTAAGCTTTTAGTTTTAGGAACCGTTGGAAACGCTAAATGGTATAAATCTGACGTAACTATTACTCCTGTTATAACGGTAAAAAGTGGAAATGTTCCAGTAACAACTTGTACGACAAAAGATATTAAAACAATTGGAGCAAAGGAGGTTAATTGTACTAATTTAAATGATAAGCATGAATTAACCCTTACTAATAATATTAAAGGAACAAAAGTTTGTTACACAGCTGGTGATGTAGGAAAAACGGCTACTGCTTGTGTTACTATAAAAATAGATAAAACCGCACCAACTCTTGAAGTTAGTTTAAAAAAGAATCCGTATTCTTTGACGGGCTTACTTTCAAGTCCAAAGGAAGATTTACCACAGGGACAGTGGTATAATAAGTATGCTTATACTAAAGCTAAAGCAACAGATGATACCTCTGGCGTTGATGCTATTTATTATATGACTACTGGTTCAACTACTAGTAATGGTTATATTAAATCATATTATAAAGATATTAGAAATGAGGGTACTACTAACATTACTTATCGTGTTGTTGATAAGGCTGGTAATGAAAGACATAGTACGGTCAATGTTAACTTAGATAGGACTCGTCCAGTATGTGGTGTTGCTGAGGGCTCTTCAAGTGTATGGACAAACCAAAACAGAATAATTACTCAACATTGTAATGATAGTTTCACTAATTGTAATAGTCAAACTAGGGAATATACTAGTGATAAAGAAACAGATGTAATTGAAATTAGTGATTCTGCCGGAAACAAAAAAAATTGTAACGTCCATGTTTATGTAGATAAAACGCCTCCCGTTATAAAAAGTCCTGTTACTATTCTTAGTGAAGCAGATGTATATCAAACTACGGATAATGGTAATTTTAAGACTAAGTTGAAAAATATTAGTTGTTCCGATAAACTGTGCATAGCGGATTTATGCATTAAAAACTATCCTGGTACTTTTGATGCGAAAGGTATAAATCTTACAGCTAGTTTTAACATAAGTAGAAAGAGTTCTTTTAAAAGAATATCAAGAACTATGCGCGATAAAAACGGGAATTATACACAGTCAAAAGATTGTAAATATACAGATGGCGATAATCCTTGTTTTTGGTATTGGGATTATAAAGCAGTAGATAACGCGGGAAATGAAACTAAGTTTGGCATTAGCATTAACGTTGGATATTTACCAAGGAAAGGTATTTATGATGGAGATTTGTTTTGCCAATAAAATAAGTTTAAAAACAATATGTTTGACAACTAGTTTAAAATATATTAAAATAAATTCATAAGTTTTTATGAAAGAAAGTTAAATTTTCTTTTATAAAAAGCTCAAACTACGTTATAATTTCAAGAGCACTTTGGTGAAGTAGGGTGGTAGGCGTGGCTAATCGTCCCTAGTTTAGGTGCTCTTTTTATGTAGAAAGGAATAGGATAATGATACAAAAGCCAAAAGGAACGCAAGATATTTATGGAAAAAAGGCAAAAACAATTAAGTATTTAGAAAAGTTAATTGAAAGTGTAGCAGAAAAGTATAACTTTAGTTATTCAAGAACTCCGGTATTTGAAAGAAGTGAGGTTTTTCATCGTGGTGTTGGTGATACTACTGACATTGTAACTAAAGAAACATACGATTTTATTGATCGTGGTAATAGACAGATGACGCTTAGACCAGAAGGAACAGCAGCTTTAGTAAGATGCTTTCTTGAAAACAAACTTTATAGTGAAAACATTAATAAGTTTTGGTATTTTGAACCAATGTTTAGATATGAAAGACCCCAGTCAGGTAGGTTTAGAGAACACTATCAGTTTGGCTTTGAAGTGTTTGGTTCTAATGATCCAATGCTAGATGCTGAAATAATTAGTATTCCAGTTACCATTTATAAATTGCTAGGATTAAAAGGAATTAAGGTAAATGTTAATACCCTTGGTGATGCTGAAAGTAGAAAAAACTATCGAATAGCATTAATAAACTATTTTAAACCATATATTAATGATTTATGCGATGATTGTAAACAAAGATTGGAAAAAAACCCACTTAGAATTTTAGATTGTAAGGTTGATTGTGAAAAAGAAATAATGAAAAACATTCCGAAAATGAGTGATTATTTAAACGATGAGTCTAAAGTCTTTTTTGAAAGTGTTAAAAAGTATTTAGATGCTTATGAGATTAATTATGAAGTTAAGGATACTTTGGTTAGAGGATTAGATTATTATACCCATACGGTCTTTGAAGTAGAAGCTGATATAAAAGGTTTTGGGGCTCAAAACGTTTTATGTGGTGGTGGAAGGTATAATAGTCTTATTAAGACCTTAGATGGTCCAGACACTCCTGCTTTAGGTTTTGGTATGGGAGTTGAAAGACTAATGAATGCTTTAGAAGCTGAAGAAATAGTAGTAGGTGATAAAAAGACATTAGACTGCTTTATAATTACAATAAGTGATAATGAAAAAACATATGCAGCAAAACTACTTTATGATTTAAGAATTAATGGTTTTAGTGTTGATGCTGATTATTTGAGCAAAAACTTAAAAGGACAATTTAAAGAGGCAGATAAATATAATAGTAAGTTTATAATTATTCTTGGTGAAGAAGAAGTAAAAACCGGCATGCTAACGGTTAAAGATATGATTCTTAAAGAAGAAAACAAAATATATAAAGAAGAGATAATTGATTTTTTAGATATGAACGTGGGGGATTGAAATGAAAGATTTAGAAATGTATTTTAATCAAGAAATTATTGTTTCAGGTTTTGCTGAAAAAATAAGAAATTTACAATGGGTTCAATTTATTGTACTTAGAAATGGAGCTGACCGTCTTCAAGTTACTATTGAAAAGTCTGATGAAAGCAACAAAAAAATGGTTGAAATAGTAAGTACCCTAACTGCCGAATCCACGGTTAAAATAACAGGAATTTTAAAACAAAATGATAAAGTTAAGATGGGTGGTATGGAGCTTATTGCTTCATCTATAGAAGTAACTAGTCTTTCTTTACCAGAATTACCAATCAGTATCAATGATAAAGAAGCAAGCTCTAGAGAAACTAGACTTGATTATCGATATATAGACCTAAGAAGAAACGATAATAACTTGTTATTCAAATGTCAGTCATATTTAGAAAGTATGATGAGAGAATACTGGTATCAAAATGGTTATACAGAGATACATACTCCAAAGATATGTGCTACTGGGGCTGAAAGTGGTGCCGAAATGTTTAAATTAGACTATTTTGGGCAGACAGCATGTTTATCACAATCACCACAATTTTATAAACAAATGGCAATGGCTAGTAATTTTGATAGAGTATTTGAAATAGCTCCTGTTTTTAGAGCTGAAAATTCGCATACTTCATATCATGCTACTGAAATATTAATGCTTGATGCTGAAATTTCTTGGATTAATAGTGTTAATGATGTTATGGATGAAGAAGAAAAATGGGTAAAATACTTTATGACAAAGTTAAAACAAAAATATTCTGAAGATATAAGAAAACAGTTTAATGTTGAAATAAGTGATGTTAGTGAAGATTTTCCAAGAATTTCTTTTGATGAATGCAAAAAAATTATGAAAGAAAAATATAACTATATTGCTGAAAAAACAGATGACTTAGAAAGAAAAGAAGAAGAATTAATTTGTAAATATGCTAAAGAAAAATACCGTAGTGACTTTGTGTTTATTACTAATTTTCCATATAGTGCTAGATCCTTTTACGTTATGAAAGATGAAAATAAAGTTACTCAAACATATGACTTATTATTTAAAGGAATAGAAATAACAAGTGGCGCTCAAAGAGAACACCGCTATGATGTTTTAGAAAAACAAATAAAAGAAAAAGGTCTTAATCCAAAAGATTTACAATTTTACTTAGACTTCTTTAAATATGGTTGCCCACCTCATGGTGGCTTTGGGGTTGGATTAGGAAGAATAATGATGCAAATATTTGAAATCGATAATATCAGAGAAGCAACATTTATTTACCGTGGCCCAACTAGGTTAAACCCATAATAAAAACCACTTTATTAAATAAAGTGGTTTTTTTAATTATTGACTTTAATTCGACACTTTGTTATCATTATTAATGATAGGAGACTTTTATAATGAAAAACAAAAAAACAGAATTAAAATCAAAAAATAAAGTTAATACAAAAGTATGGATATTTGCTCTTGTATTAATAATATTTTTTATTGTATTAATTACCGTATCTTTAAAAAATAATGCATCAAAGTTAAAAGGTACAGCACGATTTGAAATACCAGCTAATACGGCCTTTAAAGATAACAATTTTTATAGATGCGTAGTAAATGCGTATAACGAAGAAAACAATACTAAGCATGATATTAACTATAATTTATCTGATGTAGAGCTTACTAAGATAACTAAATTAGATTGTGATAGGGTTGAACATGACATAAATGAAAATTTAGATGTTGTGTTTACTTCTCGTTATGGATTTACCAAAGAGTATGAGAAAAAAAATGAAATAGAGAAAATCAACGCTGGTATAAGCTCTGTGTCAGGATATATGATAAAGGGTGCTATTTCTGATTTTACTGGAATTGAAAAACTATCTAATATTACAACTCTTTATGCAGAGCATGTAAATGGTGGCGCAGGTAATTTGCAATTAGCTGAATATAATGAAAAAGTTGATTTAAGTAAAAACATAAAATTATTAGATTTAAAAATTTTGACAGATAGTAGGGAAACTATTGATTTAAGTAAAAACGTAAATTTAGAAAATTTTACTCTTGTATCAAGTCCCAATGGTGGTAGTAGCCGTCGTTCAATAACGGGGTTTAGTAACCTTACAAATTTAAAAACTTTAAATTCTAATCTAGACGTAACAGAATTTTCAGAAGTAGGAAAGCTTACGAATTTAACTAGTATAAGTTTAAAATACAGCGTTATTAAAAATTTGGATGTTATAAAACCTTTAACTAAGCTTACAAGTATTAGTTTAATTGATAATGATGGTGATCTATCTTCATTATCATATGTAGCTAATTTAAAGTCATTAACTTTACTAGGCTCTTCTAGAGACAGTTTAAAATCAATTCCTCAGATGCCATTTTTAACGGATTTAAAATATTCTGGGTCTTTAGATAATGTTGATTTTGCTAAGTTCCCAAACCTTGTGAATTTAACTTTAAATGGTACAAAAACAGGATTAACTAAACTTTCAGACTTAACAAACTTAACACATTTAACAAAATTACAAAATTTAAGTATAATAATGGGAAATAATAATATAAATTTATCTGGTATAGAAAGTTTGTTAGCTCTAAAATCACTAAACATTCCAAAAGGTGGAGCTATTTCTGCTGCAATGCCTAAGATTGAAACGATAATTGGATATGTAGATGATTTTAGCAAAGTACCTAATTTGAAAAAACTTATTATACCAACAAGTGTTAATCCCTCAAATATTAAAAACTCAGAAACACTTCCTAATATAAACGAATTAGTTTTAACAAATGATTGGAATGGTAATAATATAATGACATTATTTAATAGTATAAATTCGTTTCCTAATTTAACTTCACTTATTTCAGAAGTGTCAATTACTACTGATTTATTAGTAAAAATGCCGAAGTTAACGTATTTAGATGGATTTACAGATAGTATGTCAGTAATAGATGTTAGTAATAACGTTTTGTTAAAAACTTTATATTTAACCTCTAATTGGAACCGTATAATAGGATATGAAAAATTAGTTAATTTAGAGGAATTAAAAATTGCAGATAATAGTACTATGACATTTAATTTTAATACTATGCCAAAATTAAAATCATTATCCGTTGGATATAGTAGGTGTAATATGTCTTCACTTAATGTTAAAGAAAATCCTAATTTGACATTTCTTAGTATAGTAGGTTGTCCAATAACTGATTTTGATTTTTCTGCTAATTCAAAGTTAAAATATTTAAATTTGAATCAAGATGGAATTACTTCTATTGACCTAAGTAATAACAAAGAACTCTCATACTTACTCTTTTCAGCAGATACAACTAATTCTCAACAAGGAATACCAACAGATCTTATAAAAGATTTACCAATAAGTTCTTTTCAGACTTTAAAATTACCAGAACAATTTATTGCTACTTCTTGTATAACTAATAACGCTGGCAATATATCAAAACCAAGCGCGATTGCTAAATGTGAAAATGGTAAAATAGTAGGTAATATGGCAGGTACGAGAGACATGAGCTTTGAATTTTCTGGGCCAGTGGCTTATAGAAGTGCTATAGATATAGAAACCATCATAAATGTTTCAGACGTTAGCTTTAATAAGTATAATTATAAAAAAGGAACTGATTATATTTTTACCGGTAGCGATACAAAGGAAAGA
>JAVXAN010000019.1:6881-17940 GCA_036660495.1 Bacilli bacterium
GACATTAAATATAACGGAACATTTGATATTAACAACCTAAAAATAACTAATGCTAAAGCAGAAGTTTTAAATAATAAATTAATAATAAAATATGGTGATGAGGTTGTTAAAGAATATAACCTAATTCAAAAAAGCAACATTTTAGGTGACGTTAATGGTGATGGGCAAATCACCATAACGGACATGACTATTCAGTATAAGCATGTAAAATATGCAATGGATTTAGTTGGGGATGAAGAATACCGAGCTAACGTTAATAAGGACGAAGATGTATCCATAACTGATGTTTTACAACTATATAAATATATCAAAAATAAGATAACAGGATTTTAGGAGGAATGATGATGAAAAAAAACAAAAACATTATAATATTAGTAAGTGTTATTATAGTGATAGTCATAGGATTATTAATCGTCATAAATCCTTTTAAATTTGGAAAGTTAAAAGGTAGTATATCAGAAGTACCCCCTGCTAATCCTGCTTTTAATGATAATGAATTTTATAAATGTGTTATTGATAATTATATTAGAACTGTTTATAACCAAGATACTGGTGAGATTGATTATGCTGGTAATTCTGATTATGATACTTATAATGCTAAGTTAAAAGTTAATTATGATACTAATTTAACTGATGAACAGTTAAGTTCAATGAAATATTTATCATGTGCTGTTTTTGATTATAATAAAACAGGTTATTTTATAAAAAGTACTAAGGGGTTAGAAAAATTAAAAAACATTATTACCTTTGATATTAATCAGTCACCTCAATTAAATACAATCGATATAAGTAATAATACTTTACTTCAAAATATTATTGTTAATGATACTTCAATAGTAAACGTTGATACAACTAAAAACGTAAAGCTATTAAATTTAGACTTATCAAATAACAAAATAAATGCTATTGATGTAGCTAATAACCCCAATTTAAAATCACTTAATTTATCAAATAATAAACTGAGTCAAATTAACTTAACTAATAACCTAGCACTAACAAGTTTATCTTTGGAAAAAAATAATTTGTCAAAGATAAACATTGATGCATTAGTAAATTTAACAGATTTTAACATAGCTTCAAACGAGCTTGAACAACTTGATGTATCGAAAAACACAAATTTAAGGGTTGATAGTTCTTACCAGTTTAATTATAGTAATAATAAAATAACCGCATTTAAATTAGCTGATATTCGTAATATTTATAATTATTATCAACCACAACTAGTTCCTCTTAGAGCTATTGAAATTAATAATGATAAGGCGTTTAATTTTACAAATAGTGGTTATGAGCTTATTAATGATGGAATTGTTATAAAGCAACCTGTTTCTGTTCAAAGCTTTATAACTGCTTTAGGGCTTAAAAACCTAACTGCCAAAGTTTTTACGACTAGGTACGGCGATACTGAAATAACTACCGGTAATGTTGGTGAAGGTAATTATGTCTATATATATGATGCTCCTAATAGTGTTTTAGAAACCTTAGCAATTTATGAATTTAATAATCCTGATTTTGATAATTATTATTTATATAGTGAAGTTATTGGGAGTTTTAATAGTAAAAACAGTAAATCATATACAACCAAAAACGTTTTAACTGATGAAGAATTAAAAACAATAACAAGTCTAACTTTAAATAAAGCTTTTGATATGAGAATTAATTTTGAATATAGAAACCTAAAAGGGCTTGAAAAACTAGTTAATTTAGAAACGTTGAGCCTTAATTATTTAGAAAACACGTTTGACTTTAGTAAGCTTTCTAAACTAACTAGTTTAGAAATTAAAGAAAGCGGGTTAACTACAATTGATTTAAGTAAAAACACGTCTTTAACAAATCTTTCTATAGATAACAGTCCTAAGTTAACTTCAATTGTTGGTTTAAGTTCGTTAGTAAATTTAACAAACTTATCTATAAGACAAAATAAAATATCAGAACTTAATGTTGATACTTTAGTAAATTTAACAAGCTTATCTGTAAATAGCACTAAAATATCTGAACTTAATATTGATGCTTTAGTAAAATTAAAATCACTAAGTGCATTGGGTAATTATTTAAAACAGTTTGTAATTAAAAATGGAGAAAGCTTAAATCAGTTAGATGTTAGTTCTAATTATATTACATCTATGGATATTAGTAATTGTCACGCACTTCAATACATTGATATTTCTAATAATTTATTATCGCAATTTACGATACCAACTAATGATAGCTATTATTATCCACTTAGTGAATTTTTTGCAAACAATAATAAATTAACCGTAATTAATGGACTTGAAAATATAACAATAGCTCGAAGAAGTGCCGTAGATCTTTATAATAACAATTTGGAAAATATTGATTTGAGTGTGCTTCCAGATCTAGATCAAATTAATTTAAGTAATAATAATTTAAAAACAATTAAATTTAATAATCCTAGTTTAGAAGTAATAAATTTAGATAATAATTCTTTAACATCAATTGATGTAAGTACTTGCCCACAACTTATAGGTTTATTAATAAACAATAATAAATTAACAAATGTTATAGGTCTTGATAAACTTACTAATTTATTTATATTAGGATTAAACAATAACATGATTGAAACTCTTGACATTCAAAATAGTCCAAATATAATGGGAATAAACATAATGGCAAACCCAATTCTTAAAAACAGCATAAGCTTAGTTAATGGAACTGAAGTAGCTTATAATGAAAAGATAAAATTGCCATCATCATTAAACACTCCAGTATTTAACGAAGATGATAGCATAGCAACTTACTCAGCAGGTAAGATAAAAGGTTTATCACCCGGTGAGATTACTATGACAAAATTAATTCCTTCATATGACATTAATAATGATGTCGCTGGAGAAATACCGGTTAGACTTTTTGTAAAAGTTTATGATATAACTTCAAGAAAGTATGCTATTAATAAAGAAAACAAGTATATATACGTTGGTACTGAAACTAATGATAAAGCAATAAAAAGATATGTAAAAGTATCTGGAGAAAATGTAAATAAAGAGTTTAAGAACAATGTGTTTAAAATATTAGATGGAACTAAATTAGTTGAATCATATGATGTTATAAAAGTTTCGTCTAATGTTTATAATTTAGACGGGGATAAGATTAACTATACTAATACTTTTGATCTTAGTAAGATTAACGTAATAAATGGAGAAAAGGTAGTTATAAATAATCAGCTTCAAATAACTCATAATGGTGTTACGGTAAAGACGTTCCAATTAATAGAAAGTGGTAGGTAATAAAGATGAAAAAGATAAAATATTATATATTAGGATTATTACTTATATTACCTATTAACGTATCAGCATTATCAGTAATACCAACGATAACTTGTAATGATAGAAATTTAAAGGCAGGAGAACAAACCGTATGTCAGTTTAAAGTAAACGTATCCGATGGTAAAATAGCGGGAATTTCTGCTAAATACAGCTTTGATAGTACTTATGCAAACGTAAGTATTACTCCAAGTGGTTCATGGCAAGGGAATGCTGATGGAGGTCAAATAGATTATTACGACTTTCAAGATTTTACTGGATCAGTACCAATTGCAAATATTACGTATAAGGCTAACAATCAAATAAATAGTAATGTTGAAAGCACTTTAAATATCAACATAATTGAAGTAGGTGATGATTTAGGAGTAGCACATAAACTAAATACGTTAACGTCAGTAAAGTTTACTTTAACTCCAGCATCATCTGCCGTTGTAACAACAACCACTAGTTCAGCAATAACAACAAGTGGTGTAAGTACAACAACAACTAATAAGACAACAACAAAAAAGATAACAACAGCAAAAAAAACTACAAAAAAAGGAAGTAAAACAACAACAAGTTCACCAATAACAACAACCACTAGTTCAGCAACAACAACTACTAGTTTAGCAACAACAAGTGGTGTAAGTACAACAACTAAGAAGACAACAACAACGTTACAAAGTGAACATGGTAGTTCAAAAAGAAATGTAAAACAAATAATAATTGTTACGATATCTAGTGTTTTTCTGATACTGTTAATAACAGGAGCAGGATTAACAATTTATAAAGAAATAACTTTAAGAAATAAGAATAAGTGACAAACAACAAAAGGAACTTACTTTAGTTCCTTTTTTATTGTGTTTTAACTTAAAATAATATATAATAAGGTTATAAAGTAAGTTGGGGTGAGCATATGAAAGAAGAAATATTAGGATTGGAAAAAGATTTTGCCAATAATAATTATTATGGCACTAACGTTTGGACTGATGAAAAATTTCGTGTTTTAAGTGGTAATATTCCAGTTATTTTATCAGCACCACATGCAGTTAATCAGCTTAGAGAAGATAATATAAGAGATGCGGAAAAGTATACAGGCTCACTAGTTAGGTATATAAGTTCATCAACTAGTTCTTATGCTATATTTCAACTTTTTACAGCTTCTGATCCTAATTACGATGTTAATCATAATTATAAAAGTGCTATTGTTAACTTAGTAGAAGCTAACGATATTAAATTTTTAATTGACCTTCATTCCAATAAAATGAACGATTCTTATGACATTGATATAGCAACTAATAACGGTGCTACTTTAATGAAAAGAGAAGACTTAGTGCAAAAGCTTATAGCACTTGGGGAAAAGTATAATTTAAAAATTGTTGAAAACGTAGTTGCTACGGCAAATAAAGAAGAAGAAATTATCAACGTTGTCTCTAAACTATGTGGTATTCCATGCATTCAGTTAGTAATAAATGAAAAGCTTTTAGAAACAGAAAGTAATGAGGAAAATTTCCAGGACGTAGTAAACATAATTGAAGAAATAATAACTTATTTTTCTCACGCTTAACGTAAAGTTTTTAATAATAGGTTGAATATTAGTGCATAAAAGTGGTATAATATAACTGACCTGAGAGAATCGGGAGCTAGCATATTTAACCCGCTAAAGAATTATACGGGAATCAGAATTAGTAATTGTGCGAATGCTTATGTATTTTAAGAATCCTAAGATTATTATGAGATGCCCACCTGTACTTAGTGCAGGTTCTTCTGCTAGTAAACGACCTCTTGGGTCTTTTTTTGTTGCTAATAGTTTAAAAAACAGTATAATAAAGTTATATTTATATTTTTAAAGTAGGAAGTGTTATAAATGGAACAATTTAACCGGTTAACTAAAATAATTAGTAATGATAAATTTAATAAAATTAAAAATGCTAAGATGATAATTGTAGGAATAGGTGGAGTAGGTGGAGCTGCTTTTGAAATGTTAGTAAGATGTGGTGTAAATAACATAACAATTGTTGACTTTGATACGTTTGAAGAAAGTAACTTAAATAGACAAATTTTATCGTTATTAGATAACGTTAATGAGTATAAAACTGATGTTGCAAAAAAAAGAGCTTTAAGTATTAATAAGGACATTAAAATTAAAGCCTATAATAAAACGGTTTCTAGTCAAACCATTAACGAAATATTTGAAACTAACTATGATTATATAATTGATGCATGTGATGATGTTGATGCAAAGATGCTACTTATAAAAACGGCTATTAATATGAACATTAAAATTATTTCTTCTATGGGAACTGGTAATAAATTTCATCCGGAGTTTTTAGAAATAACAAATATTTGGAAAACAGAGTATGATCCACTTGCAAAAGCAATTAGAAATAGAATGAGAAAAGAACATATTAGTTATAAATTACCTGTAGTTTCATCAAAGGAAAAATGTTTAAAAGTTAGTAATGAAATTGGTTCTGTTAGCGTTGTACCAAACGCTGCTGGAATTTTACTTGCAAGTTATGTAATTAATGACGTTTTGAAATAGCTAGTTTTTACTAGTTGTTTTTTTATGTTAAAAATGTTACAATTTTGTTTATATAGTAAAGGAGCTTATTATGAAAAACCGTTTTTTAATTATAAGTATTATATCTTTTTTTTGTTTCTTAGAAAGTGTTTGTGGAGCAACTTTTAACGTTTCTTGTCCTGATACTGCAACTGTTGGTAGTTATTCTTCATGTTTAATAAAAACCACTAATAATACCCCATATAAAGGGTTTTATGCTAAAGTTAATACGAATGGTTTAAAAGTATCCAGTACGGATTTTGATGTTCTAAATAAATATGATGCTAATATGTTTCCATGGAACAAAGGGCCAGATTATAATAACGGAATTATTTCAGCAGGAATTTCCAGTACTAGTTATAATAAAGAAGCAGTTGTAGGCGAAATAACTTTTTTAGTAAATTCAACTTCTAATAGTGCTACTGTTACTTTTACTGGAGGAGTTACTTCTGATGAGTCTGGAAATACCCCAATTTATAATGATTCAGTTACTAAAACAATTAAGGTTTTAACTCCTAGCTCTAATTTAAAAAGCTTAAGCTCATCTATTGGTAAAATAAGCCCATCTTTTTCACCAAACGTTTTAAACTACACGTTAGAAGTTGATTATAATACTTCAAAGATAAGTTTTAGTGCTGATTTGCAAGATGATAGTTCTAGTTTTGTTAAAGGATATGAACCAAGGGAAGTTGATCTTTCTTGTGGTACTAATAAAGTAATAATTAAAGTTAAAAATACGAATGAAGAAGAAAAGACTTATACTATTTTAGTTAATAGGAATGATGATCGTAGTGAAAATAATTATCTTAAGTCTATAAGCGTAAATAACGTTAAATTAGAAGCTTTTGATGCTAAAGTTAATAAATATACCATAGCAGTAGAAAATAGCGTTAAAATAGCTAAAATAGTTGCTGTAGCTGAAGATTCTAAAGCAATTGTAAACGTTGAAGAAATGAAAAAGCTAAATGAGGGCGAAAACATCTTTTCAATTAAAGTTACTTCTGAAAACGGATCAATTAGATTTTATAAAATTAACGTAAAAAGAGCTTTAAAAGAAGAAATATTATCTAATAATACTAATATTAAAAGTATATTAGTAAAAGACTATGAGCTTAACTTTGATAATAATTCAAAAACTTTTTACCTAGCAATAAATAAAAAAGATAAGAGTTTAAACATAAAAGTTAAACTGTCTGATGATAAAGCATCATATAAAATAAATGGTAATAATAATTTAAAAAAAGGTAGCATAATATCCATAAAAGTTATAGCAGAAGATAAAACAAGTGATGTTTATCGAATAATAATTGAAGAAAAAAGAAGTTTTATAATTCCGACTATTATATTAAGCTTGTTAATAATACTAATAGTGATTATTATAATTATTAGAAAAAGAAAGAAACCTAAGTTAATTAATTCGGATTTAAAAACAGAGGAAGAACTTAATGACGAAGATCTTGACAAAACAAAGATGATTTCAATATTAGGTAATGAAGAAAACGTAGGAGAAGATGATTTATCAGATACCATTGTATTTGAAAACAAGGAAAATTAATTTTCCTTGTTTTTTAATTTTTCAATATTGGTTAACGTTACTGCTAAATTATTCTCATATTTATTCTTTTTAGGTTTATAGTAAACTCGATTTTTAATATTATCAGGTAAATACTGTTGAACTACGTAGTTATTTGGAAAGTTGTGTGGATATTTATAACCAAAAGCAGTACCGTTAACATGATTAGGTACTTTACCAGTATTTCCCATTTCAATGTCTTTTATAGCTAAGTTTAAAGCAGTATTAGCACTATTTGATTTAGGGGATAAACATAAGTCTATTACCATCTGGGCAAGCGGTATTCTCGCCTCTGGCAGTCCAATAAGTTCACATGCTTCTACACATGCATGCGTTCTAACTCCCATGTTAGGGTTAGCAAGACCAATGTCTTCATATGCTATAACGGTCATTCTTCGGTAAATACTATCTAAGTCACCAGATAATATTAACCTGCCTAAATAATGCAAAGCTGCGTTAACATCAGATCCTCTAATTGATTTTTGAAAAGCCGATAAAACGTCATAGTAACCATCTTCATCATGATCCATATCATTAGAAGCTTTACTGTTTATTGCCTTTATCTTATCAACGGTTATTATTTTACTAGATGAAGCGTAATAGGCTACCTCTAATAAGTTTAATGCAATTCGAAAATCACCACTAGCAAGAGTTGCAATTAAGTTAAGCACTTTGTTATCTATTTTAATATTTTCTAGCTCTTTACAGCCTCTTTTTAACCCTTTAACAATATCATTTGATGTTAAAGGCAAGAGTTCAAAAATTTGACATCTGCTTCTTATAGCAGGATTTATTTTATGATATGGATTAGAAGTTGTTAATCCAATTAAAGTAATAATACCGCTTTCTAAAAGAGGAAGCAAAATATCTTGTTTATCTTTATTAAGACGGTGAATTTCGTCAACAACTAAAACAATGTTACCATATATTTTGGTCTCCTCAAACACTATTTCAAAGTCTTTTTTATTGTTGATAGTAGCATTTAAAAAACGATAGGTAAGTCCAAGCTCATTAACAATTGCGTTGGCAATTGTTGTTTTACCAATTCCAGGCTTCCCATATAATATCATTGAAAACATCATTTTATTTTTAACTAAATTGCTAATTATTTTATCTTTACCAATTAAATGCTCTTGACCAATAACCTCAGATAACTTTTTAGGCCTTATTTTAACTGATAATAATTCGTTCATAATACCACCTCAGTAATAATATTATATCATAACTAAATTTTCTTTGATACGTTTTATATGTGTAAATGAATAACTTATATTATTGTTATTTTTATAATATGAAGGTATAATTAGATAGTAGGTGATTATTATGATAGATGCAATTAATGATTATATTAATTATGTTTACATTGAAAAAAAACTAAGTTTAAATACTAAGAATGCTTATTATAGTGACTTAGTTAAGTTTAACAATTTTAATCATAATAAAAAATTAAATTTAGTTGATAAAATTGACATAGTTAAATATATTGATTATTTAAATAAAGAAAAAGAAAGTAGTAAGTCAATAGCAAGAAACATTGTTAGTATTAGGACTTTTTTTGATTATTTTGTAAGATTAAAGATTCTTGATACAAATCCTTGCGAAAAAATTGAATCTCCTAAAATATCTAAAACGCTCCCACACGTTTTAACCATTGAAGAAATTGATAAATTATTAGATTTAAAACCAACAAACGCTAAAGAATACCGTAATCAAGCTATGGTAGAACTTATGTATGCTGCTGGGTTAAGGGTTAGTGAGCTTATTAATTTAAACGTTAATGATATTAACTTACAGGATAATTATGTTAGGTGCTTTGGTAAAGGTAAAAAAGAGCGAATTGTTCCGTTAGGACAGAAGGTTTGTAAATTGTTAGAAGAGTATATAAGTGTTTATAGAGAATCTTTATTAAAAGGATATTTAACTGATAAATTATTTATTAGTAGCTATGGGAAGGGAATTACTAGGCAAGGCTATTTTAAAGTTTTAAAAAACTTAGATAAAAGTCAAAATCTTAATAAGAATTTTTCTCCTCACACCATAAGACATTCTTTTGCAACACACTTACTTGAAAACGGGGCTGATTTAAGGTCAATTGAAGAACTTTTAGGACATGAAAATATTAAAACAACTCAAATATATACGCACCTATCAAACAATAAAAAAAGAAAGGATTATGAGGATTTTCATCCACGTAATATGAGGTAAATATTATGAACTTTAGTAAAGAAACTTTTAGAAGCTATGACGTAAGGGGTATTTATGAAACCGAAATAACTAATGAGTTAGCATACTTATTAGGTCAAGCTTTTGGAACAAAAGTAAAAAGTGTAATTGTAGTTGGACATGATGCAAGATTTTCTTCTAATGCTTTAAATACTAATTTAATTAAAGGAATAATAAGTACTGGATGTAACGTAATTGATACAGGTTTAGTTACCACCCCAATGCTTTATTTTGCAAGAGAAAAGTTAAATATTCCACACTCAATAATGATTACGGCAAGTCATTGTTCTAAAGAATTTAATGGTTTTAAACTTAATGATGAAGAAGGATCTATGTATGGAGAAAAAATTCAAAACGTTTTAAAAGATATTGAAAGTGGAAATTTTAATAGTGGGATAGGTACTTTAAAAGTTATTGATATAAAAGATGATTATGTTAATTTAATGAAGGATAAAATAAAACTTGGTAATAGAAGTCTTAAAGTAGTAATTGATTGTGGTAATGGAACTACCTCTATTATTAATCCTGATATAATAGAACGTTTAGGAATTAACGTAATTAAACTTAACTGTGATAATGACCCTAATTACCCTAATCATATTCCAGATCCAGCTGTTGAATCAAACATGATTCAATTACAAAAAAAAGTAAAAAAAACAAAAGCTGATTTAGGAATTGCCTTTGATGGTGATGGAGATAGAATTGGAATTGTTGATGAAAAAGGTAACTTAGTTAAAACGGATATGTTTATGCTTATTATTTGGAAAGGTATAATTAATACTGCTAAAAACAAAAATGCTTCTTTTGATATTAAGTGTTCTAAAGCTTTAAAAGAAGGGTTAGAAAATTTGGGTTTAACAACTCATTTTAGAAGAAGTGGCCATTCATATTTGAAAAAGGATATTAAAGAAAATGGTTATGACTTTGCCGGAGAGTTTTCTGGCCATGTTTGTTTTGCAGATGAGTTTTATGGTTATGATGATGCTCTTTATGCAGCAGGAAGGCTACTTAGAATTTTGTCAAATACTAATTTAAACGTTTCTGATTACTTTATTGATACGCCAAAATACGTTACTTCACCTGAAACTTATATAAAAGTAAAAGAAGAAGAAAAAGAACAAATTGTTGATGCTATAAAGAAATACGCTTTATCTAAGAAATACGAAATAATTACTATTGACGGAGTTAGAATAGAGTATGATGATGGGTTTGCTTTAGTTAGAGCGTCAAACACTTCATCTAGTATTACGGTTAGATTTGAAGGAAAAACCAAAAAAATAATGAAAAAGTATGAAAAAGAGATAATGGACATTATAAAAAACACTATTATACAAGCAAAATAAAACCTTAAAGCACGCAAAAACAGCGTGCTTTTTATTTAGATGAGTTTGACTTAATTATAAATTAATTGTATTATATTGTTTATGTGAGCAACATTCAGGA